>NZ_JBFAKW010000120.1:0-29377 GCF_040655955.1 Streptomyces sp. NPDC050263
GTAGCTCCGCTACGAGGACTCTCGCCCGGCACACCGAGAGCACGCACCGAACGCCGCTCCTTCTCCCACGGAGATCCATCAGAAGCCCCCTAGCCCGTAGCCGTAGCCGTAGCCGTAGCCGTAGCCGAAACCGACCGCGCCCCGGCCCGGGCTCGGACCCGGGTCCGGGCCCGCTACGCAGGCTGCCTGCGCATCACGTAGCCCGCGCCCGCCCCCGCGCCGACCAGGGCGAGCACCGACACGCCCGTCGCCAGCCAGGTCGTGCCGAGCCAGTGGGCGCCGAAGTAGCCGAGGGCGGCGCTGTAGGCGGCCCAGGACAGGCCGGCCAGTGCGGACCAGGGGAGGAAGTCGCGGGGGCGCCGGTGGGCCGTGCCCGCGAGGAGGGAGACGACGGAGCGGCCGGCCGGGGCGAAGCGGGCCAGCACGACCAGCGCGCCGCCGCCGCGGGCCAGGGCGTCGCCGAGACGTTCCTGCGCGGTGGTCAGCCGGCGGGAGCGGGCGATCGCGCGGTCCAGGCGCTCACCGCCGCGCCAGGCCAGCCGGTAGGCCACCAGGTCGCCCAGCACCGAGGCGGTCGTCGCGGAGAGGATCAGGACCATGATGTCCGGGACGTCGTGCGGGACCTGACCGGCCACCGCGCCCGAGCCCGCCGCCGCGGCCGTCGCCGCCGTGATGACGAGCACCCCGCTGGGCAGTACCGGCAGGAACACGTCGAGGAGGACCGACAGGCCCACCACCGCGTAGATCCAGGGGCTGCCGAGCAACGCCCCCACACTCTCGAACACCGCAGACTCCCCGTGTCTCCCCCGTGGCGACCCGACCGTGCCGCTGTGTCGCGGGGGAGCGGCAGGTGCGGCCAATGACAGCCATACAGCGTACGCCTGGGGTGTGACAGCAGATTCACGGGGGGGCTCGTGTGTTCGGCACAGCTCGTTCACCCGGGCGGTGATCCACACCGTGGCGCGCGGTGGTCGTCGCGCACCACGGTGTGGATCGGGCGTCGGTCAGGCGCTGACCGTGGCCTTTTGCGCCGCGGGCTGCCGCTCCGGCGTCGTGCGACGGCCCGAGAACATGCGGTCCAGGCCGAGCGCGCCGGAACCGGTGAAGATCAGCAGCAGGAAGGCCCAGCAGAACATCGCGGAGGCCTCGCCGCCGTTCTCCATCGGGAACAGGGCGCTGGGCTGGTGCACGTCGAAGTAGGCGTACGCCATGGAGCCCGAGGCGAGGAACGCGGCGGCCCGGGTGCCCAGGCCCAGCAGCACCAGGCTGCCGCAGACGAGCTGGATCACGGCCGCGTACCAACCGGGCCAGGCGCCGGCGTCGAGCGTGCCGCCCTCGGCGCCCGCGGCGCCGCCGAGGACGCCGAAGAGGGAGGCCGCGCCGTGGCAGGCGAAGAGCAGGCCTACGACGATGCGGAAGAGGCCGACCGCGTAGGGCTGTGCGGTGTTGAGGCGAGCGGACATGGTGGGGGTGCTCCTTCGGGGTCGTCGGTGGGGCGGCGGTACCGAATGAGCGACACACGTTAGGCGGGCCTAATTGATGCTTGCAAGTTCAACTTTTGGCCATGGCTCGGATTCCGTTTTCGCCCCGGTCCCCCGGACCGCCGCACGCAGGGCGGCTCGCGCCACCGCGTCCGCATCCGAGAGGGTGACCGAATCCACCCCCGGGCGGGCGCCCGCCGCGGTGACCCAGTGCACGCCCTCCGTGGGCACTCCGAAGGCGAACCGCCGTGCGTGCGACCGGCCCTGACGATCGATCAGATGGTAGGGGCGCCGCGTTACGTCCAGCCCCCCGGTCACGTAACCGTCCACCGTGTGCGGACGGCACTGCCCGGTCTTCAGCAGCCGGGCCAGCAGGCCGTCGGCGGTGCGGCGGACGTCCGGTTCCGGGAGCCGCGCCTCGACGAGCGTCGTGACCCGGACCGCCGATCCCGGCACCTCCGGCGAGCGCGCCAGCCAGGCTCCGTCCTCCTCGCGCACCTCCAGCCGGGGGCCGAGCACCTCCACCACCCCCGCCGCCACCAGGGCCGTCAGCTCCTCGATGCGGCGGCGCGGCGGGCCGATGGACAGGAAGGCGTTGAGCGGGGTGTACCAGCGGTCCAGATGGTCGCGGCGGGACGGGCCGGCCAGACCGGCGTGGTCGACGATCAGCCGCAGCTCGTTGCGCAGGTCGCGCAACACGTCCAGGGCCGCCTTCGACGGTCCCTCCACATTGCCCCGGGCGGCGTCCTCGGCGTCCCTGCGCAGATACGCCAGCAGCCAGTCCCGCCACTGCCCCGGATCCGCGAACCGCCGTTCCGTATACGGCCGGGAGATCCGGTCCCAGCTCCAGCGGTCCGCTTCCGGCACCCCGAACTCGTCCAGGATCAGGGCCTCTCGGGGGTCGCGGTGCGGGACGGCGAGGAAGCGGTCGGCGAGTCCGGGGCGGTCCGTCAGGGCCGTGCAGGCCGTGTAGTAGACCGTCTCGACCTCCTTCGCCACCAACGGCCATATCTCGGCCAGGAAGTCGGGCGCCTCGCCGGAGTCCGCGCGCTTGCGGAAGCCCGCGATCACCTCCGGCGTCAGGACCAGCGGGGTGTGACGGCCGTACGGCCCCTTGGCGTTGTCGCCGCGCGCCTGGTACGGGACACCGCGCCGGGAACCGGCGTACAGCCGGGGCTCCTGACCGGAGGGCAGGTAGCGCAGCCCGCCGCCCTCGGGGACGAAGCGGCCGCCGCGGCCGGTGGTCAGCAGGGCCATGTGGTCGAAGAAGTTCAGGCCCAGTCCGCGCAGCAGCACCGGTTCGCCCGGGGCGAGGGCGCGGAGGTCGACGTCGGCCGGGTTGGCGGGCGGGACATGGCGCAGGCCGTGTCGTTCGGCGTAGGCGGTGTGGCGCTGCTGGCCGCTGTCGGCGGCCACCGGCAGATGCCCCTGGGCGAGGACGACGGCGGAGAGGCCGAGCAGGACGCGGCCGTCGTCCAGGGTGAGGACCTGGCGGCCGTCGGCGGCGTCGTCGAGCCGGAGCGCGCGGGCCGAGTGCGTCACGACGCGGACCGACGGCGGGGCCTGGCGCACGGTCCGCGCGAACACCCACTCCAGGTAACGGCCGTAGTGCGCGCGGGTCGGGTACTCGTCCGGGCCCAGCTCGCCGCCCGCCCACGCGTGCAGGCTCGGGCCGGGCCGGATCGGGCCCGCGCAGTCCACGCTGTCGTCGGTGAACAGGGTCACCTGCGAGGCCACGGTGTTCATCAGCAGCTCCCGCGACTGCGCGGTGCGCCAGACGCGGCCCGGCCCCGGCGGGTCGGGATCGACGACGTGGACCGTCACGCGCGCCCCGGGCGGGAGGAGTTCGGGTGCGGAGGCGCAGAGGCGTTCCAGGACGCTGGTGCCGCGCGGCCCGGCGCCGACGAGGGCGACGGCGACGCAGACGTCGAGGGCGGCGGGGTCGGCCAGGTGTTCCGCGTGTGCTGCGGGTTCCGCGTTCGCTGAGGGCAAGGGGGTGACTCCCGGGCGGGTGGGGCGCGATGGAGCAGCCCGTCCACGAGGCCGTGCGAGGCCGTGAGGGAAGCGGACGGACTGCCTCATCATGCCGTCGGCTTTCCCGGAAGCCAACGCGGGCCCCACCTGCCCCAGTTGTCCCGACCGTCCCGTATTCAGGGGGTGAGGTCGGACTCCTGGACGGTGGCCAGCACGCCGTCACCCCGCGCCTGCTCCAGCCGCAGCCGGGCCGAACGCCCGCGCAGGGTCAGCGACATGAGCTGGTTGCCGAACCACGGGCCGCCCGTCTTCCGCCAGTCGACCGGCGGCCGCGGACAGCGGCCGTGCCGGGCGAACCGACGGCCGAGCGCCCGGGCCGCGGCACTCCAGCCGAAGCGGAAGCCCACCTTTATCGACAGCGGTATGGCGTTGTGGACGGGGGAGCAGGTGAGTTGCAGCACCCGCGCGTCGGGACCGGTGCCGTCGGGCCAGCGGGGCTCGGCCACGTACGCGTGGTGCACGTCCCCGGACAGCACGAGCACGCTCGCCGGCGCCCCCGGGGCCGCCCCGCTGCCCACCTCGGCGATCAGCGCCGTCAGCGTGGCGAAGGACGTCGGGAAGGCCGCCCAGTGCTCCAGGTCCGCCGCCCGGCGCAGCTTCTCCCCGAACCGGGCCCAGCGCGGCCCGCGCTCGCCCCGGCACAGGGCCGCGTCCCACATCTCGGCGTCGTGCACCAGATGTGGCAGCAGCCAGGGCAGGGAGGTGCCGATCAGGAGATGGTCGTAGGAGCCGGGGCGGTCGAGGGCCTGTTCGCGCAGCCATGCCTCCTCGCCCGGGCCGAGCATCGAGCGCCCGCCCTCGTCGAGGACCCGTGCGGCCCGGGTGTCGACCATCAGCAGCCGTACCCGCCCGAAGTCGCGCCGGTAGCTCCACCGCACGGACGCCGGGTCCGCGTCGGCCCGGCAGGCGAAGGCGCGCAGCACGTCGGTGCCGTCGGGGGTGTCGCGGACGGCGGCGTAGAGCGGGTCGGCGGCCAGCTCGGCCGGGGCGAGGTTGCCGAGGTGCTGGTGCACCCAGTACGACATCAGGCCGCTCAGGATCCGCTCGCGCCACCAGGGCGTGGCCCGAATGTCGGCCAGCCAGGCGGCGGAGGTGTTCCAGTCGTCGACGACGTCATGGTCGTCGAAGACCATGCAGCTGGGCACGGTGGACAGCAGCCAGCGCACCTCGGGGTCGAGCCAGGACTCGTAGTACAGCCACGTGTACTCCTCGAAGTCCGCGACCTCGGCGCCCGGCGGATCGGCGAGGCCGCGACGGGCGGCGATCCGCTCCCGGGTCCCGTCGGAGACCTCGTCGGCGTACACCTGGTCGCCCAACAGCAGCAGGACGTCGGGTCGTTCGGCGGTCGGGTCGGCGGCGAGGCGTGCGGCGAGGCTGTCCAGGGCGTCGGGGCCGACGGGGTCGCGGTCGTCGGCCGGGGGCGCGGCCCAGCGGCAGGAGCCGAAGGTCACGCGGACCTCGCCGTCGCCGTCGTCCGCACCGGCGGCCGGGGTGCGGATGACCGAGGGCGGGAAGGGGGAGTCGGGCAGCGGCCAGACGCGGGCGCCGTCGAGGAGGACCTCGTACGCGGTCGCCGTGCCCGCCGTCAGGCCGTCGACCTGGACCAGGGCGTAGTGATGGCCCGCCACCTGGAAGGTGCGGGCCGTGCCGGCGGCGCCGTCCGCGCAGCGCACCTCGGCGGCGCACGGACGGCTCGCCTCGACCCAGACGGTCGCGGACGAGCCGTCGGCGTACCTCAGCAGTGGTCCCAGCAGCAGTCCGGCCACGTGATCGCCCTCCTCCGTCGCCCCGTACGGTACGGAACGACGGAGGTCCACGGGGAGATCCCGACGGTCACGGATCGATCAGTGTCGGCCGCCGTCGATCAGCAGGCGGCGAGGTAGCTCGTCAGCGCGCTCTTCTCGGCGGAGTCGACGGAGAGGTCGTAGTAGTACTTCACCTGGACCCAGGCGCGGACGTAGGTGCAGCGGTACGAGGTGACCGACGGCATCCACTCGGCCGGGTCCTGGTCGCTCTTGGACTGGTTCACGTTGTCCGTGACGGCGATGAGCTGCGGGCGGGTCAGGTCGTTGGCGAAGTTCTGACGCTGGGTGGAGGTCCAGCTGTCGGCGCCGGAGTCCCAGGCCTCGGCCAGCGGGACCAGGTGGTCGATGTCGAGGTCGGAGGCGGCGGTCCAGGTCGCGCCGTCGTAGGGGGAGTACCAGGTGCCGCTGGTGGCGGCGCAGGCGGAGCTGGTGACGACGTTCGTACCGTCCCGCTTCAGGACCGTCTCACGGGTGTTGCAGGTGCCGGAGATGGTGATCCAGTGGTTGAAGAGGTCGCGGTCGTAGCCGGTGCGGTCCTCGGTCGCCACGGTGAGCGAGGCTAGGTAGGTGCGGGCGGTGGCGGCGCTGACCGGGGTGGGGAGGGCGGCGGAGGCGGTCGGGGAGTCGATGAGACCGACCGAGGCTATGAGACCGGTGAGGGCGGCGAGTATGCTCAGCCGTCCACGCGCGTAGAACTTCGACATGCGAACTCCATGGGGGAGGCGGGGTGTTGGAGCGCGAGCGTTGGAATGCTCGCGCTGCCGGGTTGCGGGGGGATGAGCGCTCGGTAAGAAGCTAATGACGCGTGCATGACACGACAAGGTTTATGGCGAAACGATCTCGTACAATGGGGAGCGCAGAAGGGGAGTAGCTCTTCGCCGGAATCGTCGACATACTGCTCAGCTCGTCTGAGCCGGCGCCCGGAGGCAGACCCGTCGTACGGGTCGGCCAGCGAGACCTTCGGCAAGCAGTGCATGCCCGTGCCCTTCGGCACGGGTGACTTGTGTGCTGCCGTGCCGAGGTGTCTTTGTGCGAAGCGGGTGAGGTACTGCACTCTCGGCGGGGCGGCCCCGACCGATTGAGGAACCTTGATCAGCATCACCGTCACGGCGCTCGTCTTCGGCGTCGTCTTCCTGGCCGAGCTGCCGGACAAGACCGCCCTCGCCGGCCTCGTCCTCGGCACCCGCTACCGCGCCTCCTACATCTTCGCCGGCGTCGCCGCCGCCTTCACGCTGCATGTCGTGCTCGCCGTCGCCGCGGGCAGCGTGCTCACGCTGCTGCCGCAGCGGCTCGTGCACGCGCTGACGGGCGTCCTGTTCCTGGGCGGCGCGGCGGTGCTGCTGCTGAAGAAGGACGAGAGCGACGAAGCGGTCCGGCGGCCCGAGAACCAGTCGTTCTGGAAGGTCTCGGGCGCGGGGTTCATGCTGATCCTCGTCGCCGAGTTCGGCGACCTCACCCAGATCATGACGGCCAACCTCGCCGCCCGCTACGACGACCCGCTCTCCGTCGGCCTCGGCGCGGTGCTGGCGCTGTGGGCGGTGGCCGGGCTGGGCATCGTCGGCGGAAAGGCCCTGATGAAGAGGGTGCCGCTGAAGCTGATCACTCAGATCGCGGCGCTGCTGATGCTGGCGCTGGGCGTGTGGAGCCTGTGGGAGTCGATCGCGGGCTGAGTCCGGCCCTGCGCGTGGGCCCGAGCGGGCCCGGGGGAGCTGAACGGCGGGTGAACGGTTTCCGGACCTTTCCCGGTGGGGTGGCGGTGAGGCCGGATTGTTTTGTACCGTGAGGAAACAAAGTGGCTCCCGCCCGTTTTCCCTGACCGGCGGGCGGGGCCGCCTTGTCCCTTCCTACCTGGAGCTGCCTGATGCCGGTCCTGACCGCCCGCGCCCTCCTGCTCGACATGGACGGCACCCTCGTGAACTCCGACGCGGTCGTCGAGCGGGTCTGGCGGCGCTGGGCCGACGCGCACGGGCTCGACGGGGACGAGGTCATGAAGGTCGTCCACGGCCGGCAGGGCTACGCCTCGATGGCCGTCCTGCTGCCCAGCCGGCCGATGCACGTGAACCTCGCGGACAACGCGCGGATGCTGGCGGAGGAGACCGCCGACCTGGACGGCGTGGTGCCGGTGCCCGGCGCGCCGGAGTTCCTCGCCGCCCTGCGCGGCGTCCCGCACGCACTGGTCACCTCGGCGGACGTCCCGCTGTCGACTGCCCGGATGGCCGCGGCGGGGCTGGACCTCCCGGATGTGCGCGTCACCGCGGAGTCCGTGGGCGCGAGCAAGCCGGACCCCGAGGGGTTCCTCAAGGGCGCGGCCGAGCTGGGGGTCGCCCCGGCGGAGTGCGTGGTCTTCGAGGACTCCGGGGCGGGCATCGAGGCCGGGCGCGCCGCCGGGATGCGGGTCGTGGGCGTCGGCCCACGGGCGGCGGCGCACGGACCGGACGCGGTGGTGCGGGATCTGCGGCAGGTACGGGTGGAGACGGTGGCGGACGGGGGCGGGGTGCGAATCCACGTGGGGTGAGGATCCACGTGGGGTGAGGATCCACGTGGGGTGAGGATCCACGTGGGGTGAGGATCCACGTGGGGTGAGGATCCACGTGGGGTGCGAATCCGCGTGGGGTGAGGATCCACGTGGGGTGCGGATCCACGTGGGGTCTGGCGCCGCCATCCCGAGGCCGGGCGCCCTACGGCTTCTTCGTCTCCGCTTCCAGCTTCTCCCGGGTCACCGGGCCGTACACGCCCAGTCCGTCCTCCGTCGTGCTGCGCGACCACTGGTAGTTGCGCAGGGCGCTCTCGACCTCGCTGCTGAACGTGCCGTCGGCCTCGCCGTTGTAGAGGAACAGCTCGGTCAGCCGCGACTGGAGTTCGCTCACCTCGGCGCCCGTGTCGCCGAGCCGCAGGACGACGCCGGGCGCGCCCTCCTCGTTGTCGTCCGGGCCGTTCTCGGGCCCCGAGGAGCTGGTGACGCGAGCGGTGGGTGTGGCCTGGACGGCGTCGGCCGACCGTGACGCCGAGGACGAGGCGCTCGCCTCCGACCTGGACGGCGCCGGGCTCTCGCTCTCGGACGGCGACGGTGAGGCGTCGGAGGCCGACGGAGACGCCGAGGCACTCGCCGACGGCGATCCGGACGTCGCGCTCGTCGAGGTGTCGGGCACGGCGGCCCGGACGTCCTTGGGGGCGGCCCCGTCGCGCGTCGGCGTCTCGTAGGAGAACAGTCCGCTCGCGAACCCGGCGGCGGCCAGGACGGCCACCACGGCGGCGGTCGTCGCGATCAGCAGGGTGCGGCGGCGGCGCGGGCTGCCCGGCTCCTCGTCGTCGGGGTGCGCGGTGTCGACGTCGTCCGCCTCGAACAGGCTCAGGTCGTCGGCGCTGGGTGCGAAGCTGGGCGGGGTCGGGAGAGCGGGGCCGGTGGGCGGCACGGCGCGCAGCGGCATGGTCGCGTCGGCCGGTGCCGTCGTCGCTGACGGGAACGTCGTCGTTGCCGGGACCGTCGGGATCGGCATGGTCACGTCGGCTGCGGACGAAGCCCCGGCCCCCGCCCCGGTCTCGGAGGTGTGCGCCCCCGGGGCGGCCGTGCCGTCGAGTTCCACGTACGGCCGTATGCGCAGCGGATCGAAGTCCTCCGCCGCGGCCGCCTCCGCCGAGCGCGTGTCGCGCAGGGTGTCGGCGGCGCGCTGGGCGCAGGCGCAGGACGGGGTGTTGTCGGGCGCGCGCAGTGCCCCGCACTCCGGGCACGGCAGCCCGTGCTGCGCGGGTCGCCCTTGCCGCCCCGTCGGATCGATCACGTGTTCGTCCTTCCCCATCCAAACTCCAGAGATTATGCAGATCCTCCACACAGTCGCCCGCGTGCGACCCCCGGAATGTCGGATTCCGCCAGGATCCCGAGGGATTACCCTCGGGCGCCGGCGGACTCGGGAGGCCATAACGGGTCACACCGATCACGATGAAGGGGTCACCAGAGCCACCAGAGCCGCAGGAGGCATCCATGGCCTTGGACGCGCACAGCAGGACCGCGGATCCACGTCAGGAACACGTGTCCGGAAACGTCCTCGTCTCGATCGGCGCCCTGCTGCTCGGCATGTTCCTCGCCGCCCTCGACCAGACGATCGTGTCGACCGCCCTGCCGACGATCGTCAGCGACCTCGGTGGTATGGAGCATCTGTCCTGGGTGGTCACCGCGTATCTGCTGGCGTCGACGGCCGCGACCCCGCTGTGGGGCAAACTGGGTGACCAGTACGGCCGCAAGAGGCTCTTCCAGATCGCGATCGTCATCTTCCTGATCGGTTCGGCGCTGTGCGGAATGGCGCAAAACATGCCGCAGTTGATCGGCTTCCGGGCGCTCCAGGGCCTGGGCGGCGGCGGGTTGATGGTGCTGTCGATGGCGATCGTCGGCGACATCGTCCCGCCGCGCGACCGCGGCCGCTACCAGGGCCTGTTCGGGGCGGTGTTCGGTGCCACGAGCGTCCTCGGCCCGCTGCTGGGCGGCCTGTTCACCGAGCACCTGAGCTGGCGCTGGGTCTTCTACGTCAACCTGCCCGTCGGCGTCGTCGCCCTCGCCGTCATCGCGACGGTGCTGCACATCCCGCGCAGGTCGACCAAGCGCGTCATCGACTACCTCGGCACCTTCCTCATCGCCGCGGTCGCCACCTGTCTGGTGCTGGTGGCCTCCCTCGGCGGCACCACCTGGGACCGGGGTTCCCCGCAGATCGTCGGCCTGGCGGTGCTCGGGGTGCTGCTCGCCGTCGCGTTCGTGGCCGCGGAGCGCCGGGCGGCCGAACCGGTCCTCCCGCTCAAGCTGTTCCGCATCCGCACCTTCACCCTCTCCGCCGTGATCAGCTTCATCGTCGGCTTCGCGATGTTCGGCGCGATGACGTACCTGCCGACCTTCCTCCAGGTGGTGCACGGCGTCTCGCCGACCATGTCCGGCGTGCACATGCTGCCGATGGTGGCGGGCATGCTGCTGTCGTCCACCGGCTCCGGGCAGATCGTCAGCCGCACCGGCCGCTGGAAGGTGTTCCCGATCGCGGGCACCGGCGTCACCGCCCTCGGCCTGCTGCTGCTCCACCAGCTCGACGAACACAGCTCCACGGGCGAGATGAGCACCTGCTTCTTCGTCTTCGGCCTCGGCCTGGGCCTGGTCATGCAGGTGCTGGTGCTGATCGTGCAGAACGCCGTCGGGTACGAGGATCTCGGCGTCGCCACCTCCGGCGCGACCTTCTTCCGCTCCATCGGGGCCTCCTTCGGCGTTGCCGTCTTCGGGACGGTCTTCGCCGGCCGCCTCGGCGACAAGCTCACGGACGCCTTCCGGGGCGTCCGACCGCCCTCCGGCTTCTCGGCCGGGAGCCTGGAGTCCGACCCGCGGGGCATCGCCGACCTGCCGTCCGACCTGCGCCCGCGCGTCCTGGACGCGTACGCCTCCGCCATCACCGACGTCTTCCTGTACGCCGCCCCCGTCGCGCTCCTCGGCTTCGTCCTGGCGTGGTTCCTCAAGGAGGACCCGCTGCGCGGCTCGGTCACCGCCCCCGACGTGACCGAGACCCTCGCCAGCAACCCGGTGGAGCGGTCCTCGTACGACGAGGTGTGCCGGGCGCTGTCGGTCCTCGGCACGCGCGAGGGCCGCCGCGAGATCTACCGGAAGATCACCGCACGCGCCGGCTACGACCTCCACCCGGCCGCGAGCTGGCTGCTGCTGCGGATCAAGCGGTACGGCAGCGTCGAGCCGTCGGTGCTGGCCGAACGCAGTACCGTCCCGCTGCCGGTGATCATGGACGCGGCCCGGCAGGTGGAGGAACGCCGGCTCGCCGTGCGCGAAGGGCTCGACATGGTGCTGACCGACGCGGGCCGCGAGGTCGCGGAACGGCTCGCCGAGACCCGCGAGGAGTCACTGGCCGAACTGCTCGGCGACTGGTGGGGACCCGACCGGCCCACCGACCTGGTCCAACTGGTCAGGGAACTGAACGGCGAGCTGTGCGGCTCGGAACGGGAACAGCCGCACGGCGGGCGGGTCGTGCCCGACCACCGGCTCACCTGAGGTCCTGGCCCAGCGCCCTGACGAACCAGTGGTCGGCATACGGGTCCGCGTTGTGCGGCTCGGTCTCCTGGTAGCCGAGCCGCGCGTACAGGGCGCGGGCCTCGACCAGGTCGCCCCGGGTGTCGAGGATCAACTGCCGGGCTCCCAGCGCCCTCGCGGCGTCCTCGGCGGCGCTCACGAGGAGCGCGGCGCCGCCCCTGCCGCGCAGCTCCTCGCGCACGAACACCCGGGTCAGCTCGGCGGTCGTCGCGTCCAGCAGCCGTACGCCCGCGGTGCCGGCCGGTTCGCCGTCGTACCGCCCCACGAGCAACTGCCCGCGGGGCGGGGCGAGTTCGGTGCCGGTACGGGCGGCGATCTCCCGCTCCAGCTCCTCCGGGTCGGTCCGGCGCCCCTCGTGCAGCAGGTAGTACCGGTCGCTGACCTCGGTGTAATACGCCCGCCACAGTGCGACGGCAGCGGGGGAGTCGACGGCTTCCGGGGCGATCGTCCAGGTCATCCGCTCATTCTGCGGAGACGGTGTGCGGGGCCCGCAACCGGATATGTGCGCCGCCCCGCTCGTCGACCCGGCCCTCGGCCCGCCCGTCGCACGCTGTTTGGCAGACGCTTTCCGGGCAACACGACTTGGGAACCGGCCCATGGGGCCGACCCATCGGAAGGCAAGGCATGTCCACAGGCGTGATCATCGCTCTGATCGTGATCGTGATCGTGGCGGTCCTGGCCGTCGTCGCCACCGTCCCGACCCTGCGCACCCGGGGCGGCGCGCACGGCGGGCGCGGCCTGAAGCACCGCTTCGGGCCCGAGTACGACCGGGCCGTGGCCCGCCACGACGGCGACGTCAACGCCGCCGAGAGAGAGCTCGACGCCCTCGTGCAGCGGCACGGCGGGCTGCGCGAGCGGCCGCTGGAGGCGGCGGACCGCGAGCGGTTCCAGGCCCGCTGGAGGGCCGCGCAGGAGCGGTTCGTCGACTCGCCCCGAGAGGCGGTCGCCGACGCGGACCACCTGCTCGCGGAGGTGGCCGGCGCCCGCGGCTTCCCGGACGGCGCCGAGCACGACGAGCAGCTCGCCGCGCTCTCCGTCCACCACGCGAACCATGTGCACGGCTACCGACGCGTCCACGGCGCCGCACACCCGCCCGGCAAGGGCGACGGCCGGGACAGCGGGGCGCCGGGCACGGAGGACATGCGGACGGCCATGGTCGAGGCCCGCGCGCTCTTCGACGAGCTGGTCGGTTCCGTTCCGGAGCAGTCCAAGCCCCAGCCCCAGCCCCAGCAGCAGGTGGAGGCCCAGACCCAGGCCCGGGATTCCTCCCGGGCCGGCCGCCGCCTGCCCTGGAACTTCCCCCGTCACCAGGCGAAGGAGAGCTGACCGCCATGCCGGACGTGAAACCGCCGACGACCCCCGCGCTTCGCAAGGACACGACCACGACCACGGCCCCCGTCGACCATGGGGAGCCCCTCCTGCCGGACGACGAAGGCAAGCGGATCGCCTTGCGGATGCGGCACGCGGTCGTCGGGTTCGTCGACGGGCCCCGGGACGCCGTGGCGGAGGCCGATCAGGCGCTGGAGGAACTGGCCGCACGCCTCACCGAAGCCATGGACCGCCGCCGCCGCACCCTGCGCAGGTCCTGGCAGCCGGCGGACGCCGCCGAGTACCGGCCGACGACGGCCGACACGACGACGGTCGACACGGCGACCGCCGACACGACGACGGTCGACACGACGACGGCCGACACGGCGACGGCCGACACGACGACGGCCGACACGGCGACGGTCGACACCGAGCAACTCCGGCTGACCCTGCGCGACTACCGCGAACTCACGGAGCGGCTGCTACGCCTCTGACTGTCCGGCCGTCGCCCCGCCTGTCGCCCCGCGCTCCCGCCGCCGCTCCTGGCGCTCCCGCCACTCCCGTACGACCGCCTCGACGTCGTACGGCTTCATGCCCAGTGGGGGCCCGGGCGGCGGCTTGAACATCATGTCGCGGAGTTTGACGTTGACCTCTGTGATGATCTTCCGGACGATGCGTTCCGAAGGCGCCTCGTACGCTGCCGCGAGCGCGTCCTCCGCCTCCTTGCGCAGGGCGAGCGTCGGCGGCAGCACGGAGAGGCCCTCACGGGCCATCTTGCGCTTGATCCACCAGAGTTCGTCATACGAGGTGTCCGTGATCTCCGGCAACGGCTGGCCCACACCAGGGAGTTGGGCGAACTCGCCGCGCTGCTCCGCATCACGGATCTGCTTGTCGACCCAGGACTCGAAAGGGACACCCGGTGGCTTTCGCTCGGTCATGCGTCCATTGTGCCGGACGCGGTGGGCCCGGGCGATTTATCATGCGGCCGCTGTACAAGCACACTTAGGACCCAGGACGCCGACAGGCATGTCAAAGACACCTCAAGGGGAGCGCACGTGCTCGAACTGACCATGGCCACCGTCTCCGGCACGGAAGAGGGCGCCACGGCCGGCATGCTGATGGCCGACTCGCCCAGCGATCCGGGTGCCGTGCTGCGGGTGGGCCGGGACAAGTCCGTGTGTCGCCTCGCGACCCCCGACGACTGGCTGTTCGTCTCCCGGGTGCACCTGGAGTTCCTGTGCGGCCCCGAGGGCACCTGGCAGGTCTCGTGGCTGCGCGGCTCGCAGGACGAGCCGTCCTCCGAGGTCCGGCTGGTGAGCGGGCAGTACGCGCAGCCGCTCGCGTACGGCGGGAGCATGCCGCTGGCGCGCGGCGGCTCCGGCGAGATCATCGTTATCGACCGCACCGGGCCGCGCAGCGTCAACGTGGGCTTCTATCACGAGGCCTGAGGCCTGAAGTCCGAGGCCTGAAGTCCGAGGCCTGAAGTCCGAGGTCAGGGACCGAAGTCTGAGGCCTGGACACGTGGGGGCTACGCGAGGACGCGCGCCAGCGCGAAACCGTCGTAGCCCTTCGTCCCCACCGTCTGGATCGCCGTGCCGCTGAGCCTCGGGTGCGAGCCGATCAGTTCGATCGCGGCGCGGGTGCCGAGCACGTCACCCGTGTCGCTGTCCGCGTCGACGACCCGGCCGCCCCGTACGACGTTGTCGACGACGATCAGACTGCCCGCGCTCGTGAGCTTCAGCGCCCACTCCAGGTAGTGGGCGTTGTTCGCCTTGTCGGCGTCGATGAAGACGAGGTCGAACGGGGGCGGGTTCTCGTCGGCCAGCAGCGGCAGCGACTCCAGGGCCGCGCCGACCCGCACCTCGACCACCTTGTCCAGGCCCGCGCGGGCGATGTTGCGGGTGGCGACCTCCGCGTGCCGCGGGTTGTACTCCAGCGAGATCAGCCGGCCGTCGGCGGGAAGGGCGCGGGCCAGCCAGATCGTGCTGTAACCGCCGAGTGTGCCGATCTCCAGGATCGCCCGGGCGCCCTGGATCTCGGCGAGCAGCTGGAGCAGCTTGCCCTGGTTCGCCGAGACGCTGATCTGCGGCATCTCGGCGGCCTCGGTTTCGCGCAGCGCGGCCTCCGTCGCCTCGTCGTCCGGCGCGAGATGGTCGGTGAAGTAGGCGTCGACGGCGTCCCAGACCTGCGACTCGCTCATGCGCTCTGCCTCTCGTGTGCCTGACATGTCCGGCGGCATGTCTAGTTAGGAATGCTAACTACTCAGGCTGGTCTTCGGCAGCGGATTTCAGCCGTTCGGCGCAGGGGGCGCGAAACGCGGGCGAGGGGGCGTGCGGGGCCCCGGGGGAGTGGCGGGAGTGTCGGGAGTTGCAGGAGTCGCGGGAGTGCCGGGCACGGGAAGTTCCTGGGACGGCGGCGTGGACGGCATCGGAGGCACCGCGCGAGACGTGGGGCGAGACGTGGGGCGAGATGTGGAGCGAGCCATGGGGGGACGCAGGAACGGAGGGACGGAGGGAGGGACGAAGGGCGCGGGAGGAGCCGAGGGCATGGGAGGCGCGGGAGCAGAGGGAACAGGGGGAGCAGCGGGAAGCGCGGGAGGCGTCGGCGGCGCGGCGAACCCGGGGGGCGCAGCCGGCATGGCTGCCGTGGCCGGAGCCGGGGCTGTAGCCGGGGTCGGAGCTGCGGTCGGAGCCGTGGTGGGAGCCGGTGCCGGGATCGTGGGCGCGCCCGGAGCGGGGTTCGCAGCCGCCGGCTGGCATCCCACCGCATGCCGAGGCCCCGGCACGCTCGCCCGCCGGGCCCGCCCCCGGCGCACCCCGAGGACGACCGCGACCGTGTTCGCGGCGGCCAGTCCGCCGACGACCGTCAGCAGCCACACCGGAATCCCCGCCAGCGCGAGCAGCCGGTCCTCGTAGACGACCTGCCGGAACGCCGTGTCCGTCGCGGCCCGACGCAGCTCGTGGTCCCCGGAGATCTCCGTGGGCCGCGGGAACTCCTGGGCGACGGCCGTCAGGAACGGGGTGCCCTTCGCCAGTTCGGCCAGCGGCCCCGTCGTCGTGCCGAGCCGTCCCGCGAACGTCACCCGGGGCCGCTCGCCGCCGATCCGGGAGGCGGGTTCCATCCGGTGGGCGGCGAGGATGTAGAGGCCCAGCGACTGCGGGGTGGCCGCCAGCCGGGACAGCCGCATCGGGTAGACGAGGGTGTCGGCGGCGAAGGTGAGGCGCAGCGGGTCGAGCCGGCCGTTCAGCGCGGCGCCGGTGCTCTCGGGGGTCAGCCGGACCGCCACGTACTCCCAGCGCCGGTCGACGTACGGCTGGAGGGCGGTCTTCAGGGCTGCGGGGAAGACGAAGTCGTTGCTGCGCAGCCAGTCGTCCAGGTCGGCCGGGTCGGTGGCGGTGAGCCGGGCCACGTCGAACGGGCCGAGCCGCTGGCGTCCGACCACGCCGACGCCGCCCGCCCCCGCCCCGGGCGGCGGCGGGCCCACCCGGTCGTCGTCGCCTGTGGTCAGCGGCCAGTCGCCGTCCTGCGGCCAGAAGTGGTGGCGGGTCCGCTGCTCGGGCGCGGTGGCCCCGGTCAGCTGGTCGAAGAGCTCCGGGTCGCCGAGTTCGACCGTCGCGCGGTTCGGCACGGGCATGATCCAGGCGGCCCGGTCGGCATCGCCGTCGACGGTCAGGCTCATCACGAGCTGCTCCTGCTTGCCGTCCCAGCGCACGACGGAGGCCTCCCGGCCGACCGTCAGCCGCCTACCGTCGCCCGGGACCAGCGCACCGCAACCGCAGGCGTATGCCGGTGCGACGAGCGAACCGAGCTGGATCGCCAGCAGCACCAGGAGGACGGCGACGACCCGCCCCCGTAACCGCTCGCCCCGCGCCCGCAGCCTCCGTCGCCGTTCCCGCGGGAAACCGACCATGCTCCGTATCCCCTCCGTCACCCTCCACTGTGTATGTGGTGCCAAGGACGGTACGGCGCACGAGCCGATTCTGTTCGCGCCGTGATCCAAATCCCGCCCTTGCGGAGGCGACCGGTCCTCCGGACGACTATCGTCTTCCGGACAAAAGGAGGGCCTACCTCAGGTGAAGCGGGGGTGGCCTGCGTCTGTCTCCGGGGAGGCGCGAGCCTCGTAAAGTGCGCGTAGGAAATTTGCGCATGGGACGCGTGGCACGAACGGGGCGGGAGGCCTACGAGGCGTGGCGAAGGCGGAGCACAGCGGGCGTCCGGCGGAGGCCTTCGGGTCGACGGCGGTCGACACGGTGGTCGACACGGCTCGGGCGCGGCTGCGCCTGGCCCGCCTCGGCCTCTGGCTCATGGCGGCGGTCCTCGCCGTACGGCAGGTGGCCGTCGTCCTCGGCACCCCGCGCGGTGAGCGGCTGACGGACCTGGAGACCTGGGTCGGACCGGACGGCGTGCTGCACGTCAACGGTTCGCTCTACGACTCCACCCAGTTCACGGGGACCCCGTTCGGGGGGCTCGTCCTCAAGCCGCTGACCCGGGCGGCCGAACAGGCGCTCGGCTGGGGCTGGACCTTCGGCACCCTGCTGCTGGTCGCCGCCCTCGGCCTGGTCGTGGCCCGCGCCCTCCCACAGCCGATCAGCAGACGGACCGCGCTGCTCGCCGCGCCCGTCGCGACCAGCCTGCTGATGCTGTCGCTCCCGGTGCGCAACACGCTCTGGCTCGGCCAGACCAGCATCATCCCCGTCCTCCTCGTCCTGCTCGGCTGTTTCGTCGTACGGGACTGGCGGGCGGCCGGCGCCCTGATCGGCGTGGCGGCCGCCCTCCAGCCCACGGTCCTGCTCTTCGCCGCGCTGCTCTGGTTCACCGGCCGCCGCCGGGTCGCCGTCGCCACCGGCGGCACGTTCGCCGGGCTCACCCTGCTCGCGTGGGCGGCGATGCCGCACGACTCGTACACCTATTGGGTGCATCACATGGCGGGCGCCGGGCTCGGCGGCGAGGCGGACGGGCCGGCCAACCAGTCCCTGCACGGCGCCCTGCTGCGCCTCGGTCTCTCCGGCCCGACCGAGATCGGCCTGTTCCTGTCGCTGGGCGCGGCCGTCGCTGTCCTCGGGATCCGCCGGGCGGTCCGCTGCGCCCGCGACGGCCAGTTGCTGCTGGCGGTCGCCCTGACCGGCTGCGCGGCGATCGTCGTCTCGCCGACGACCTGGCAGCACCAGCTGCTGTGGGTCCTGCTGGCGGTGGTCGGGCGGGTCGGCAAGCGCGCCTCCGACCGCTACGTGTGGCCGGTGGCGGTGATCCTGGTGATGACCCTCCCGGTGAAGATGATGCTGCCGAACATGGCGGTCCTGTACCCCCTGCGCGACAACGCGGTGCTGCTGGCCGCGATCGCCGCGGCCACGTTCCTCCCGTTCCTGCCGCGGACGTCCCCCTATTACCGGACGCCGATACCGACGCAAGTCGCGCAGCCGGTCCCCACGCGCTGGAAGCGCGTACCTCTGCTCCCGTTCCTCAAGCGAGTCCTGACCCGCCCGAACCTCCTCCTGGAGCTCCTGCTGATCCGGGTCACGTACGCGGCGTACCAGCAGGTCAGGCTGGCGGCGACCGGCGGCTCGAACTCGGCGGGACGGGTCCGCGCGGAGGCCCACGGCCGGCAGATCCTCGACATCGAACGCTTCCTCCACATCGACATCGAGCACGCGGTCAACCACTGGGTGGTCGGCGTCGTCTGGCTCCGTGATTTCTTCGACTTCTACTACAAGTCCTTCCACTTCGTGGTCCCGCTGACGGTCCTGGGCCTCCTGTACTGGCGCCGCCCGGTCGACTACCGCTGGGCCCGCGCCTCCCTCGGCTTCGCGACCCTCCTCGCCCTGGTCGGCTTCTGGCTCTACCCGCTGGCCCCGCCACGGCTGATGCCTTCCCTCGGCATCATCGACACGGTCCACGGCGTCCAGGACTTCACCAAGCCGGACTACGGCACGCTGACGGCCCTCACCAACCAGTACGCGGCGATGCCGTCCCTGCACTTCGGCTGGTCGTTATGGTGCGGGCTGGTCATCGCGATCGTCGCCCCGAAGTGGATGAAGCCGCTGGGCCTCCTCCACCCCCTCTTCACGGTCTCGGCCATCGTCGCCACCGGCAACCACTGGATCCTGGACGCGGTGGGCGGCGCGGCGGTGGTGGCGGGCGGCTTCGGCCTGTCGTACCTGTTCATGGGGCCGAGGGCACGGGTGGTGACGGCGGCGGCGGAACGGGCCGTGCGGCCGGCGGTACCGGAGAAGAACCCGGCACCGAGCTGACCGGCCGTCCCCGCCGCGCCGTCGGTGTCAGGCCGGCGGACGGGTACGGGTACGGGTATGTACGGGGCTGGGGTCGGGGCTGGGGTGCGGCGGCGCAGGGGCTGCGGAGGAACGTCCGAAACGGCCCCGCAGCCGGCGCTCGGCGGGATGCTCCACGCACTGGTAGGCCAGGGCGGCGAGGGCGAGACTGACGGCCAGCACCCCGGCCCAGAACACGACCGTCTCGCCGCCCGGCGCGGGCTTGCCCCACTTGAACACGGCCGTCCGGATCACGATCTCGTGCAGGAGATACCAGGCGAACGACCAGTGCCCCAGCTTGATCATCCACGCCCCGCCGAGACCGGTACGCCTGCCGTCGAGGTCGGCGCGGGCCGCGGCGCAGATCAGTGCGGCGAAGAAGGGCGCGGAGAGCAACTGCGAGGCGGTGTAGGGGCTGTACCAGAGGCCGTCCGGCACCGCGTTCGACCACGGGATCAGGGCGAGATGCCAGCCGACGACGAGCCCGACGGCGACCGGCAGCGGCACGGGCGGCCGCCAGCCGCGCTTGAGCGCCAGCCCGGCCACCACCCCCAGCGCGAACTGGAGAAACCGGGTGAGCGGCAGATAGTCGAGCGCCCAGAGCCGGGTGGCGGGCGACACCCCGGACAGCGCGAGCCACAGCACGAGCGCCGCGCCGCTGACGGCGACCGCGGTCCACGCCCAGACCTTGGCGCTCCGTCTGGCGAGCACCGCCAGCAGCACCGGGAAGGTCAGATAGAACCAGGCCTCGTCACTGAGCGACCAGGCGGTGGGATTCCCTCCGATGAAGATGACCGGCTGCGGGAACCAGGCGTGCACGAGCAGCAGGGTCGCGACCACGGCCTTCAGCGAGACGGCGCGGTCCATGAGCGCCCACAGGGCGACGGACACCGCGACGCTGACCGCGAGCAGCGGCCAGATACGGGCGAACCGCCGCCACAGGAACACCCCGACGGGGACGCCGGCGCCGTCATAGGTCCAGGCGAGCACGACCCCCGACAACACGAAGAAGAACGTGACGCCGCTACGCCCGTACCAGACCCCGTCGCTGACGTAGGGAACAGTCCCGACCTGCCGGGACAGGTGATACAGAACGACCAGCAGAGCCGCCCAGAACCGCAGCCCGGTGAGCGAGGGCAACCGGTCGCGGCCGGGGGTCGGTATGGAGGTCAATGAGGGTCCTTGGTCGTGAGGGGCCCTGATTCGGGCGGGTGAACCAAAGGAGAGAGCGTACGTGGCACGCGAGAGTCCGCGCGCGTCGCCCTGCTCTCCCAGCTGTCACCGTCAACAGATCGCAACGGCGACAGACGCCGAATCCAAGCCATTTATCGCCGAAAATGTTTGTCGCATGTGAGACATCAAATGCACTGTTCGCGCCTTTAAAAATCCTTGACGCAGGGTGAGAGAACGGTTTGACTGCGCTTACTTTTTTGAAGATCGTGTGACTCTGGGGGCGGAGTTCTGTGCATTTCGCACGGGGTGGGTCAGGCAAGGCAGGGCGTCGTAGACGCGTCAGAGGCAAGGGAACCGGAGCCACGACAGCCGCGTTGGCCGTGCTGCTGGGCCTGTTGGCGTTGCCCGCGCAGCAAGCCGCGGCTTCTCCCACGGAGACGGACTCCGCACCCCTGACCGAGGGACAGCAGGCACTGGCCGCAGCCGAGGAGACCGGTAAGCGCGTAGAGGTGACCGCGGAGCGCACGAACCGCACGACGGTGTACGCCAACCCTGACGGTTTCACCTTCACGTTGGAGCAGTCGGCCGTCCCCGTGCGCGTTGCCAAGTCGGACGGCGGCTGGCAGGTACCCGACGCGACCTTGGAGAAACGCTCCGACGGTTCGGTGGGGCCCAAGGCCGCCGCCGTGTCGATCGCCTTCTCGGCAGGCGGCGACGAGCAGCCCCTGGCTCGGATCGCGCAAGCGGGCAACTCCCTGGAGCTCCGGTGGCCGGGCAAGCTTCCGGCCCCGCAGTTGGACGGCCCCAGCGCCGTGTATGCCGACGTTCTGTCGGGTGTCGACCTACAGGTGACCGCGACTCCGGAGAGCTTTCAGCCTGTGTTCGTGGTCAAGACTCCTGAGGCCGCGGCGAACGAGGAGTTGAAGAAGCTCACCTTCGGACTCAAGGCACAGGGGCTGGACGTCCACGAAGGCGCGGCGGGCAATCTCACGGCCGTCGACGGCAGTGGTCGTACGGTGTTCAAGGCGCCGCCGGCGCGGATGTGGGACTCGGGAGGAGAGTCGTCCGGCGCTCCGGGCGTGTCTGCGGCTCCCGAAGCCTCCGGCACGCAGACGCAACTCATGCGGGCGCAGGCGCTTGGCGCGGACATACCGGAACCGTCCGATCCCGCCGAGTCGGCGCCGTCCGGCTCAGGTCTGGAGCCCGGTCAGGGTGACAAGGTCGCCAAGATGGACGTCGACGTCACCAAGGACTCGCTGTCCGTCGTGCCTGACACGGCGATGCTCGGCAAGACCGACGCCGATGCCTTTCCGCTCTTCATCGATCCGACCGTGACCTGGGGCGAGTCAGAGCGCACCTTGCTGCGCAGCGACGGCTACGAGTCCTACGGCTGGAGCAACGGCGACGACGATCAGGGCAAGGGCGCGGGCAAGTGCGGCACCTGGAACGGCTATTACTGCGGCCCGGGGTACGTGCAGAAGCTGTACTTCGAGTTCTCCCCGGCGAGCCTGAAGGGCAAGAAGGTCCTTGATGCCACGTTCCGGGTGACCGAGCCGTGGGCGTTCCAGTGCGACCCACGCTGGGTGGACCTCGTCCGCACGAACAACATCTCCTCCGCCACCACGTGGTCCTCGCGGCCGGCGGAGCTGGACCTGATGGTCGACCAGAACGTATCCGCCGGTCGTGGCTCGCTCTGCGCCCCGGACTCCCCGGACGCGCCGATCGAGTTCAACGACAACCCGGCCGAGACGAACGAAAACCTCACTTCGACTGTGTCCAACTTCGCAGCCGGCCAGTTCTCCCAGCTGACGCTGGAGATCAAGGCGCACGACGAGTCGGACACCTCGGCGTGGAAGCGGTTCAAGAACGACGCCGTGCTCGCGGTGAAGTTCGTGGCGGTGCCCGCCCTTCCGACCGAGGTCGGTCTTGTCACGGGAACCGGCTACGCGTGTTCCTCAAGCTTGACGGATCCGGCCGTGGTGTCCGATCCGACGCCGCTGGTGCAGGGCAAGCCGCGCACCGCGGTCGGCGGCTCGGTGGGCGCCAGTCTCCGCATCCGCTGGCGGACGGACAAGCTCACCGGCACGATCTGGTCGACCGCCCACACGGACGTCGACGGCCCGACCTCCGGCTACGTCGGGAACCTTGTCAAGCAGACGCGCAGCCTGCCCACTCTCCAGGAGGGCGTGCTGTACCGGCTGAAGGCGTTGACCCTGTCCTACTACGAGGACGGCAGCAACCGGCAGAACACCGGCTACACCACGCCTTGCTACTTCAAGGTGGACCCGACGGCACCCAAGGAGCCGCAGATCACCGTCGGTTCGCCGTACACGGTATGCACGGCCAACGATTGCACGGCCCACGGCCCACGGCGGACCGGCGGTGAAGGGCACGTTCACCTTCAAACCGGCGACGGGTGACGCGAACAACGTCTCCTACCAGTACCGGCTCTCTTCGACAGCTGCGTGGTCGGCCGACCAGACCGGTTCGACGGTGACGGTAGGTATCACGCCGCCGAAGGAAGGCAAATACAGCCTGTTCGTACGGGCCAAGGACAACGTAGGCCGCTACGGCGCGCAGTCGGTTGTCGAATTCCTGGTCGCCGACGGTGAGAAGCCGGTCGGGCAGTGGAACTTCGCGGAGACAGACGGAGCCGCGGTGGACTCTGCGACGTGGGACGGCTCGGACAACGCGGCCCTGGCCGGTGGTGCGGTGCGCGACGACCGAGGACGTCGCGGGCTGATCACGCGGGATGCGTCAGGTGTGGCGTTGGAGACGCCTGTGACAGACAAGGGCCTGGCTCTCGACGGCACTACGGGGTATGCGGCGACGGCCAGCACGGTGCTGGACACCTCCGCCTCCTACACCGTCTCCGCCTGGGTGCGCGTCGATCCCAGCGCCTCGCGCACGTTGACGGTGCTCAGCCAGGCACCTGACAGCCCGAGCCCCTTCTCGATGAAGTACATCCCCTTCGGGCTGTCGTATGCGGGTGGCGGAGCCAACACCTGGAGCATGAGCGTGATGGGCACCGACGGAACCCTTCGCAAGGCCAGTGCTTCGCAAGCGACGCCGCGCGGTGTGTGGACCCACGTGGTCGGAGTGCACGACGCCGGGGCGAAGAAGGTCAGCCTCTATGTCAACGGGGCACTGCAGAGCTCGGTCGACTCCGGAACCGCATGGAAGGGATCAGGGCCTCTACAGATCGGCCGCGGGATCTGGGCCGACGCCTACACCGACTACTTCAAGGGCAGTGTGGACGAGCCCACGACGTGGCAGCGAGCCTTGTCGGCGGAGGCGATCAAGGAGGAGGCGCGGACGCTGACTTCGCAGGAGTACGCCGGCGTGGAACTGGTCGCCGACTGGTCTGCCGACCGCGGCGCCGACACCACGATCACGGACACCACCTCGGGCTACGGCCGTGCGCTGGCCCTTGTCGGCGGGGCATCGCTGGACGGTCAGTCGATCGTGCTGGACGGAGCGGACGACGCGGCTGCCACGGCCGGACCCGTCGTCGACGACACCGGCTCCTTCACCGTCACCGCCCTCGCCTCCCTGGACGGCGCCGCCCTCCTGGGCAAGGACGTCGGCTACACGGGCCAGGTGGTCGGACAGCGGACGGCGGACGGTTCGGCGTGGGGCCTCTGGTATCACCTGTCGAGCAAGGAGACAGTGCTGGACGAGGAGACCTCGGAGGAGAAGACCGTCCCGGTGGGGTACTGGCAGTTCGGCCGGCTCGACGCCAACGGCACGTTCACCGCGGTGTCCTCTGAACAGAGCGCCGTGTTGGACGGCATGGTCCGGCTCACGGGTGTCTTCGACGCCCAGGCGGACGCGACGGGCACGATCAGCCTCTATCTGGCAGGCGTCCAGAATCGAGACCCACAGGCTTTCACCGCCAAGATCGGCTCCGGTGACTTCGCCGTCGGCAAGGGCTTCACCGGCAGCGCGTGGCAGCACTACCTGCCGGGACGTATCGCCGAGGTGCGGCTGTGGTCCGGTGCGATGACCGGTTCCGATCAGGTCGAAGAGACCGTGGGCGACTGACGGCCGACGGGTGAGGACAGCTCCGGGGGCGTTCCGGGGGCGTTGCCCTCACCCGCGCACAGAGTGCGGTAGCCGCAGCAGCCTGCGGACGACTTGCTGAATCTTCTCTCAACGGGACCGGGTGGGGCGTAGCACATGATCATTGGCAGGAGCACCTCAAGATTGCGCAGGGATGCAAGACGGCGCGGAGCCGGCCGACTGCTGGTGCAGTCGCTTGCCCTGGCACTGGTCGTCCCCCTCGGCGTGGCGCAACTGGCCCAGGCCGCCGAATCCTCCGGCCTGGGACGCCCCGACGTGCCCGAGTCCCGGGTGAGCAAGGTCAAGGAGGTCGACGGCCTCGGAGCGAAGAAGGCGCGCGAGCAGGTCGCCCGGGAGAAAAAGGCCAACAAGGCCCAGGCCGACCAGGCCCTCAAGGAGCAGAAGGCGACCTGGCCGGGAAAGGGCGAGGCGACGCTCGGTCTCGCGGTCGGCAAGACGACAGCCGCTGAGCCGGGTGGCGTCCCCGTCGCTATCGCACCGCCGTCCGGTCGCAAGGCCGTGGCCGGCGGCAAGGCTCGGGTCACCGTGCTGGATCAGAAGGCCACCCGCGCGGCAGGCATCACCGGTGTGCTCCTGACCGCTGATGCGGACACGGCGGGCGACGCCGAGATAAGCGTCGACTACAGCGGCTTCGCCTCTGCCATCGGCGGCGGCTGGTCCCAGCGCCTGCGTCTGGTGCAACTGCCCGCGTGTGCGTTGACGACACCGGAGAAGAAGGAGTGCCGCACACAGCGTCCGCTGGTGTCGGACAACGACCTGGCCCGCCAGTCGGTGTCGGCGAAGGTGGGCATCGCCGAGCCCGCGGACGGCCCGGCCACCCAGTTCATGAAGGCCGCGGGCAGCGCTGCCCCCGCCGCGACCGTGCTGGCCGTCACGGCTGCCGCGGCCGGTTCCGGAGAGTCGCCCAAGGGCACCGGAAGCTACTCGGCCACTCCATTGGCGGAGTCCTCGTCCTGGGAGGCGGGCGGCAGCTCGGGCTCCTTCACATGGTCGTACGACTTCACCCTGCCGCCGGCCGCGGCGGGCCCACAGCCTCCGCTGTCGCTCTCGTACGACTCGGGCAGCGTGGACGGCCGCACCGCCAGGTCCAACAACCAGGGCACGTCGGTCGGCGAGGGCTTCGCCCTCACCGAGTCCTACATCGAGCGCACCTACGGCTCGTGCGACGACGACGGTCATGAAGACGTCTTCGACCAGTGCTGGAAGTACGACAACGCGCGCGTGGTGCTGAACGGCAAGTCCTCGCGGCTGGTCAAGGTCGACGACGACCAGTGGCGGCTTGAGAACGACGACGCGTCGAAGGTGACACGGTCCAAGGGCGCGGACAACGGCGACGACGACGGCGAGCACTGGACCGTCGTCACAGGCGACGGCACCAAGTACGTGTTCGGCCTGAACAAGCTGGACGGCGCGGGCACCGAGCGCACCAACTCGGTCTCGACCGTGCCGGTGTTCGGTGACGACTCACTTGAGCCGGGCTACTCGGCGGGTGATGCCTTCGCCGATCGGGCTCTCACCCAGGCCTGGCGCTGGAACCTGGACTACGTCGAGGACACCCGCGGCAACGCCGCCACGTACTGGTACACGAAGGAATCGAACTACTACAAGAAGAACAAGTCCGAGACCGCCAACGCCTCCTACACGCGCGGGGGTTACCTGAGCCGGATCGAGTACGGACTGCGCAAGGGAGCGCTGTTCACCGACAAGGCGGACGCGAAGGTCACCTTCGGCTACGCCGAGCGCTGCACGGCCTCGGACTGCTCCAGCCTGACCGACGACACGTCCGACAACTGGCCGGACGTGCCCTTCGACGCGATCTGCTCCAGCGGCGACGACGAGTGCAACGCCGCCGGCCCGTCCTTCTTCTCCCGCAAGCGTCTGACCGGGATCGACACGTTCTCCTACAACGCCACCAGCGCCGCCTACGACGCCGTGGACTCCTGGGACCTGACCGAGAAGTACCTGGACGGCGGGGACATCGGGGGCAGCTCCGACCAGGTACTGACTCTGGAGTCACTCAAGCGGACCGCGAAAGCCGGCGACACAGCCATCGCTCTGAACCCGGTGTCGTTCACCTACCACATGCGACCCAACCGGGTCGACGCAACGGACAACATCCTGCCCCTGACCCGCCCGCGTATCTCCACCATCACCTCCGAGACCGGCGCGATCACCACCGTGACGCTGTCGGGAGAAGAGTGTGTGCGCGGCCAGGTCCTGGGCGCGGCCCCTGACACCAACACGCGCTCCTGCTATCCGCAGTTCTGGCACATCAACGGTGCCGAAAACGCATCGATCGACTGGTTCCACAAGTACCGCGTGCTGGCCGTGTCCGTGTCGGACCCGACCGCTGCCAACGAGGCGGTCGAACACGCCTACACATACAGCGGCGCTGCCTGGCACTACAGCGACGACCCGTTCACGAAGAAGGAGGAGCGCACCTGGTCCGAATGGCGCGGATACGCCCAGGTCACCGCCTGGACAGGCGCGACGGACGTGACCCGGTCCAGGACGGTCTCGCTCTACCTCCAAGGCATGCACGGGGACGAGAAGAGCGACGGCACCACCAAGTCCGTCTCTGTCGCCCCCATGACGACACCGGCACTCGGTGCGGCGTCGATCACCGACAAGGGCGAGTACGCGGGCCAGCTGCGCGAACAGGTCACCTACGACGGCTCCACCGCGATCTCGGCGACGGTGAACGATCCCTGGTCGAAGGAGACCGCCCGGCAGACCCCGCCCGGAGCCGGTGACCATGTCGCCCGTTACGTCCGCACGCAGAAGGTGCACAGCTACACCTACTTGACGGCGTCCCAGAGCTGGCGCGAGCGCCAGACGAGCACATCCTTCGACGACTACGGGATGCCCGTCACGGTCGACGATGCCGGACAGGTAGGCAAAGCCGCGGACGAGACCTGCACGCGTACGTGGTACGCCCGCAACACCGACGTCGGCATCATTTCGCTGACTTCCCGGACCCGATCGGTCGCGCGTAGCTGTGCGACGGCGGACACGTCGCTCACTCTGCCCGCGACCATGGACCCGGCCAAGCCGGCGCGAGGCGACGTGCTCGCCGACGTCAGCACCGTCTACGACACCGCGAACGCCACGACGTGGTCGGCGACCCAGAAGCCCACCAAGGGCCTGGCGACCTGGACCGGCCGCGCCACCGGCTACACCGCCACCGCGGACGGAAACGGCGACCGGCCGCCGGCCGGCTGGCAGAGGATCTCCGCCACTACCTACGACACCCTGGGTCGCCCCCTGAGTGTCAGTGACGCGTCCACGAACCCGCCCACCTCGCTCGCCTACACCCCCGTCGAAGCCGGGCCACTGACCAAGACCATCACCACCGACCCCAAGACGTACAAGACGGTCAGTTTCCTCGACCCGCGCCGCGGTCAGCCACTGCGTGTCTACGACGTCAACACCAAGAAGACCGAGATGACGTACGACGCCCTCGGCCGACTGACCCAGGTGTGGCTGCCGAACACCGCGAGCAGCAGCCAGGCCCCCAACCAGAAGTTCGCGTACCACCTGGACAACACCGAGCCGTCCTGGGTCTCGTCCTCGAAGCTGAAGAACGACGGCGAGACCTACACGACCAGCTACGCGCTCTTCGACTCGCTCCTGCGCCCTCTGCAGAGCCAGGCACCGACACCAGAGGGTGGTCGGCTGCTGACGGACACGCGGTACGACACGCGTGGCCTGGCCTACGAGACGTACGCCGACATTTTCGACGACACCAGCACGCCCAACACCGAATACACGCGGGCCGAATACGGCGAGGCCCCCACCCAGACCGGGACGGTGTTCGACGGAGCCGGGCGACCCGCGAGCACCAGTCTGTACGTCTTCGGCGTCAAGAAGTGGTCCACCACGACCAGCTACACCGGTGACTCCGTCGCGACGTCAGCAGTCGAAGGCGGCTCGGCCCAGCGCACGATCACCGACGTACGCGGCCAGACGACGGAGACCCGCGAGTACGAGAGCACGAGCCCGACCGACGCAGCCTTCGGCACCGCCCCCGGCACCCCCTTCTCCTCGACGAAGTTCACCTACGTCCTGGACGGCCGGCAGGAGTCGATCACCGGCCCGGACAACGCCAAGTGGTCGTACACCTACGACCTGTTCGGCCGCCAGGTCAGCGCTGCCGACCCGGACAAGGGAACGACAGCGGTCGAGTACGACGTCCTCGATCGCGCGGTCAAGTCCACGGACTCGCGTGGCACTTCGATCCTGACCGGCTATGACGAGCTGGGCCGCGCCACGGGTACCTGGAAGGACTCCAAGACGGATGCCAACCAGCTCACCGGCTACGTCTACGACACCCTCCTCAAGGGCCTGCCCACCTCCTCCACGCGCTACGTCGGAGGCAAGACGGGCGCTGCGTACACGCAGGCCGTCACGGCCTACGACAGCCTGAACCGCGCCACTGGCGCCCAGCTGCAACTGCCGGCGAGCGACCCGCTCGTGAAGGCGGGCGCACCGTCCACGCTGGCCTACGAGACGTACTACAACGTCGACGCCACCCTGAAGCAGACGAAGGAGCCGGCCCTCGGCGGGCTGCCGTCCGAGAGCATCGACTACGACTACGACGCGTTGGGCCATGTGACCTCGATCGGCGGTGCGACCGGCTACCTGCTGGACGTGGACTACTCGGCGCTCGCACAGCCCCAACTGCTGACGCTGGGCACGGGCGGCACCGGCGCCAAGAGCGTCTACGTCGCCAACACCTTCGAGAAGGGAACCGGCCGCGTCACCCGCAGCAACGTCACGGACCAGACCCACGGCTACATGCTGCAGGACCTCAACTACACGTACGACCAGGCCGGCAACGTCACGGCGATCAGCGACCCGACCACTCTGGGCGGCACCGGCTCCGCTGAAACCCAGTGCTTCGCCTACGACGGCCACCGGCGCATGATCGAGGCCTGGACTCCCGCCTCACAGAAATGCTCCGACCCCCGGAGCGCCTCAAGCCTGTCGGGCCCGGCCCCCTACTGGACGAGCTACTCCTACAATTCCGCAGGCCAGCGGACCGGCGAGACGGTCCACAAGGGCACCGGTGACACGAAGACGACGTACTGCTACCCCGCCACTCTCACCAACCAGCCGCACGCCCTGACGGGCACCACGACCAAGGCAGACTGCACAGCCCCG
>NZ_JBFAKW010000121.1:0-29332 GCF_040655955.1 Streptomyces sp. NPDC050263
GAAGTGGCTCGGGCCACACCCGTTTCGCATGCCGGAGGAGGATCAGGGGGTCTGGGCCGCCCGGGCCTCGCGTCGGTTGTCGCGGAAGTTGTTCACCCGGCGGGCCGTGGCGAACAGCGGGATGACCGCGCCCATGACCAGCTGCAGCGCGCAGCCCGTCTGGAGCAGGAGCTGACCGCCGGGGGCGTCGAACGCCCAGGCCGCCAGCAGGCCCATCGACAGCACGATCCAGGAGAGCATCGCGCCGGCGAGCCGGCCCCGCGGCTTCGGGTACTCGACGCGGCTCACCATCAGCCAGGCGGTGCCCAGGATGGCCATCAGCGTCGCCGCGAAGGGCAGCTCCAGGAGCACGATCGAGACGACCGTCAGTGCGCCGAACGGCGACGGCATGCCCTGGAAGGTGCCGTCCTTGACCGTGACGCACGAGAATCTCGCAAGCCTCAGCACCACCGCCAACAGCACGACGATCGCTCCGACCGCGGCGACCCGCTGGTACGCGTCGTCCGCCACCATGCCGTAGACGAGGACGAAGTACGCCGGCGCCAGACCGAAGCTGACCAGGTCCGAGAGGTTGTCCAGCTCCGCGCCCATCGGGGAGGAGCGCAGCTTGCGCGCGACCAGGCCGTCGAACAGGTCGAAGACCGCCGCGCAGAGCATCAGGATGACCGCCGTGGCCGCGCTGTTGCGCGCCATGCCGGACTCCTGGCTGTCGGTGAGGTGCGGGATCAGGATGCCGGTGGTCGTGAAGTACACCGCCATGAAGCCGCACGTGGCGTTGCCGAGCGTGAGGGTGTCCGCTATCGACAGGCGGAGAGAGAGGGGCATCTCCTCCTCTTCGTCCACCTCGTCGGCCTCCGGCACCCAGCCGGCCTGCGTCTCCGGGTCAATCACGGTCAATGCGAGTCACCCCCGCCGTGGTCTTCTGCCCGACCTCGACCGCGACCTCAACGCCCTCGGGCAGGTAGATGTCGACGCGCGAACCGAAGCGGATCAGGCCGATCCGCTCGCCCTGCTCGACCTTCGTGCCCTCGGGGAGGTAGGGGACGATGCGGCGGGCGACGGCGCCGGCGATCTGGATCATCTCGATGTCACCGAGCTCGGTGTCGAAGTGCCAGACGACGCGCTCGTTGTTCTCGCTCTCCTTGTTGAACGCCGGCACGAACCCGCCGGGGATGTGCTCGACGGACGTCACCGTGCCGGCCAGCGGCGCGCGGTTGACGTGGACGTTGAGCGGGCTCATGAAGATCGCGACCCGGGTGCGCCCGTCCTTCCACGGCATGATGCTCTGCACCACACCGTCGGCGGGGGAGATGACCCGGCCCTGCGCGATCTCGCGCTCGGGGTCGCGGAAGAACCACAGCATGCCCGCCGCGAGAGCGGTGGCGGGCACGGCGACGGCCTTCGCCACGCCCGAGCGGCGGGCGCGGAGCAGACTGACGGCTGCGGTGGCGACGGTCGGCAGAAGCCACGGCGATGCTCCGCGCGCGAGGCGTGCGCCCACCAGGCTGTCGCGGTGTGCAGAGGTTTGGCTGTGGGGCATGGATGACCTTCGTAGCGGATGATGCCGCGCTTCGACAGGGGGACGGCGGCTTTCCGCGATGGTAGCGGTTCGGTGCCACAACTGGGTAAGCCAGGAAGCCGAGTCGACGGCTGAGGGAAGTTGACAGGGTGTGATCTTCTTCTCGAAGAAAACACCCCCAACCCGGACAATCAGCCCTGGAACCGATACTCCTCGAGCAGTCTGCGTCCGATGATCATTTTCTGGATTTCGGCGGTGCCTTCACCGATCAGCAGCATCGGGGCCTCCCGGTAGAGGCGCTCGATCTCGTACTCCTTGGAGAAACCGTAGCCCCCGTGAATCCGGAAGGCGTCCTCCACGACCTCCTTGCAGTACTCGGAGGCCAGGTACTTCGCCATACCGGCTTCGAGGTCGTTTCGCTCCCCGGAGTCCTTTTTGCGTGCGGCATTCACCATCATCGCATGGGCGGCCTCGACCTTGGTAGCCATCTCGGCCAGCTTGAACTGGATCGCCTGGTGCTGGGCGATCGGCTTGCCGAACGTGTGCCGCTGCTGGGCGTACTGGACGCCGAGCTCGAACGCACGCTGGGCGACGCCGCAGCCACGCGCCGCGACGTTCACGCGACCCACCTCGACGCCGTCCATCATTTGGTAAAAACCTCGGCCGGTGACCCCGCCCAGCACGCGATCGGCGGGCAGGCGCAGCCCGTCCATGATCAGCTCGGTGGTGTCGACGCCCTTGTAGCCCATCTTCTCGATCTTGCCCGGGATGGTCAGGCCGGGGCGGACCTCGCCGAAGCCGGGCTCCTTCTCGATCAGGAAGGTCGTCATCGACTTGTGGGGGGCAGTGCCCTCCGGGTGTCCTTCGTCACTTCGCACGAGGACGGCGACGAGCGAGGACGTCCCGCCGTTCGTCAGCCACATCTTCTGGCCGTCGAGGACGTACTCCTCGCCGTCCTTCACCGCCTTCGAGGCGATCGCCGAGACGTCGGAGCCGAGACCCGGCTCCGACATCGAGAACGCGCCGCGGACGTCGCCGGCCGCCATCCGCGGCAGGTACTCGTCCTTCTGCGCCTGCGTGCCGTGCTGCTTGAGCATGTACGCCACGATGAAGTGCGTGTTGATGATGCCGGACACCGACATCCAGCCGCGGGCGATCTCCTCGACGCAGAGCGCGTAGGTGAGGAGCGACTCGCCCAGACCGCCGTACTCCTCGGGGATCATCAGACCGAACAGGCCCAACTCCTTGAGGCCGTCGACGATCGCTTGCGGGTATTCGTCGCGGTGCTCCAGCTCGGTCGCGACCGGGAGGATCTCCTTGTCCACGAAGTCGCGGACGGTGGAGAGGATCTCCTGCTGGACGTCGGTGAGACCGGCGGTCTGGGCGAGGCGTGCCATTACTTCTCCTGCTCCTTGAGCTCCGGGCGGCCGGGCTGCTCGCCGCCGCGCTCCTTGATGTACGTCTCGGTCGGCACCATCACCTTGCGGCGGAACACGCACACGAGCGTGCCGTCCTGCTTGTAGCCCTTGGTCTCGACGTACACGATCCCGCGGTCGTCCTTCGACTTCGACGGCCACTTGTCGAGCACGGTCGTCTGGCCGTAGACCGTGTCGCCGTGGAAGGTCGGCGCCACGTGCTTGAGCGACTCGATCTCCAGGTTGGCGATCGCCTTGCCGGAGACGTCCGGCACGGACATGCCGAGCAGGAGGGAGTAGACGTAGTTGCCCACGACGACGTTCTTGCCGAAGTCCGTCGTCTTCTCCGCATAGTTGGAGTCCATGTGGAGCGGGTGGTGGTTCATGGTGAGGAGACAGAAGAGGTGGTCGTCGTACTCCGTGACCGTCTTTCCCGGCCAGTGCTTGTACGTCGCCCCGACCTCGAACTCCTCGTAGGTGCGCCCGAACTGCATCGCGTCACGCCTCCGGGATCTCGAACGTGCTGGTGCGCTTCATGCCGGCGGCGCGGCCCTTGCCCGAGACGACCAGGGCCATCTTGCGGCTGGCCTCGTCGATCATCTCGTCGCCGAGCATCGCCGAGCCCTTCTTGCCGCCCGCCTCGGACGTGTAGTAGTCGTACGCGTCCAGGATCAGCTCGGCGTGGTCGTAGTCCTCCTGCGACGGCGAGAAGATCTCGTTGGACGCCTCGACCTGGCCCGGGTGCAGCACCCACTTGCCGTCGAAGCCGAGGGCCGCGGCGCGCTGGGCGACCTCGCGGTAGCCGTCGACGTTGCGGATCTGGAGGTAGGGGCCGTCGATCGCCTGGAGGTTGTTCGCGCGCGCCGCCATCAGGATCTTCATCAGGATGTAGTGGTAGGCGTCCGCCGGGTAGCCGGGCGGCTGCTCGCCCACGACCAGCGACTTCATGTTGATCGACGCCATGAAGTCGGCCGGGCCGAAGATGATCGTCTCGACGCGCTGGGAGGCGGTCGCGATCTCGTTGACGTTGTTGAGGCCCTGGGCGTTCTCGATCTGCGCCTCGATGCCGATCTTGCCGACCTCGAAGCCCATCGTCTTCTCGATCTGCGTCAGCAGCAGGTCCAGGGCGACGACCTGCTGGGCGTTCTGCACCTTCGGCAGCATGATGCAGTCGAGGTTCGGGCCGGCCCCCTCGACCACCGTCACGACGTCGCGGTAGGTCCACTCGGTCGTCCAGTCGTTGACGCGCACGACCCTCGTCTTGCCCGTCCAGTCGCCCTCGTTGAGGAACTTGACGATGGTGTGCCGCGCCTCGGGCTTGGCGAGCGGCGCGCACGCGTCCTCCAGGTCGAGGAAGACCTGGTCCGCCGGGAGACCCTGCGCCTTCTCCAGGAAGCGGGGGTTGCTGCCCGGTACCGCGAGACAGGAGCGGCGGGGACGCAGACGGTTGAGAGTCATGCGGGGACCTCCAAGGGGTCGAGCTTGTTCGCTTTCCGGATCTCGTCGACGATGCGACCGATGATTCCGGTGATGTCGAAGTCCTTCGGGGTGAAGACCGCCGCCACGCCCGCAGCCCTCAGCTGTTCGGCGTCTCCGTTCGGAATGATCCCACCGGCGATCACGGGTATGTCTGTGGCACCGGCCACACGCAGCCGCTCCAGCACGTCCGGGACCAGCTGGGCGTGCGAGCCGGAGAGGATGGACAGGCCCACGGCGTGGACGTCCTCCTCCAGCGAGGCCTCGACGATCTGCTCGGGAGTCAGTCGGATGCCCTGGTAGACCACCTCGAACCCGGCGTCACGCGCGCGTACGGCGATCTGCTCGGCGCCGTTGGAGTGCCCGTCCAGACCCGGCTTGCCGACCAGGAACCGCAGCTTGCCGACGCCGAGGTCCTTCGCGGTCGCCTCGACCCGGCGGCGGACGTCGGCCATGGCCGAACCCTCCTCCGCGGGCACCGCCACCGGTGCCGACGACACGCCGGTCGGCGCCCGGAACTCGCCGAAGACCTCGCGCAGCGCCCCGGCCCACTCGCCGGTCGTGACCCCGGCGCGGGCGCACTCCAGGGTGGCCTCCATGAGGTTGCCGGTACCCTTCGCGGCCTCCTTCAGCCGCTCCAGCGCCTTGCACGGGCGAGGGTGGTTGAAGGGCGGCTGGTAACGGGTGTCGCGCCAGTTCTGGAGCGAGGCGACGACCCGCGCCTCGACCGCCGGATCGACCGTCTGGATCGCCGTGTCGAGATCGGCGGTCAGCGGATTGGGCTCGGTCGTCTCGAAGATGTTGACGCCGATGATCTTCTCCTCGCCGGACTCGATCCGTGCCCGGCGCTCGGCGTGCGAGGAGACCAGCTGCGACTTGAGGTAGCCCGACTCGACGGCGGCCATGGCGCCGCCCATCGCCTCGATCCGCTCCATCTCCGCGAGGGACTCCTCGACCAGCCCGGCGACCTTCGCCTCGACGACGTGCGAGCCCTCGAAGAGGTCCTCGTACTCCAGCAGGTCGCTCTCGTGGGCGAGGACCTGCTGGATGCGCAGGCTCCACTGCTGGTCCCAGGGCCGCGGCAGACCGAGCGCCTCGTTCCAGGCGGGCAGCTGCACCGCACGCGCGCGTGCGTCCTTCGACAGCGTCACGGCCAGCATCTCCAGCACGATCCGCTGGACGTTGTTCTCCGGCTGCGCCTCGGTCAGGCCGAGCGAGTTGACCTGGACGCCGTAGCGGAAACGGCGCTGCTTGGCGTCCTCGATGCCGTAGCGCTCGCGGGTGACCTGGTCCCAGAGGCGGCCGAAGGCGCGCATCTTGCACATCTCCTCGACGAAGCGGACGCCCGCGTTCACGAAGAAGGAGATCCGGGCGACGACGTCGCCGAACTTCTCGGCCGGCACCTGCCCGGAGTCCCGGACGGCGTCCAGCACGGCGATCGCCGTGGACATCGCGTACGAGATCTCCTGCACCGGCGTGGCCCCGGCCTCCTGCAGGTGGTAGCTGCAGATGTTGATCGGGTTCCACTTGGGCAGGTGGGAGACCGTGTACGCGATCATGTCCGTCGTCAGCCGCAGGCTCGGCCCGGGCGGGAACACATGCGTGCCCCGGGACAGGTACTCCTTGACGATGTCGTTCTGGGTCGTGCCCTGGAGCCGGGTGATGTCCGCGCCCTGCTCCTCGGCGACGACCTGATAGAGCGCCAGCAGCCACATGGCGGTGGCGTTGATCGTCATCGAGGTGTTCATCTGCTCCAGGGGGATGTCCTGGAACAGCCTGCGCATGTCGCCGAGATGGGCCACCGGCACGCCGACCCGGCCGACCTCGCCGCGGGCGAGGACGTGGTCGGAGTCGTAGCCGGTCTGCGTGGGCAGGTCGAACGCGACCGACAGGCCGGTCTGGCCCTTGGCGAGGTTGCGCCGGTACAGCTCGTTTGACGCCTCGGCCGTGGAGTGACCGGCGTACGTGCGCATGAGCCACGGCCGGTCCTTCTGACGCTCAGTCATCGATGACCTCAGGAGTCTCAGATGTTGCGGAAACGGTTGATGGCGTCGATGTGCTGGGCGCGCTTCTCCTCGTCGCGCACGCCCAGACCCTCCTCGGGGGCCAGCGCGAGCACGCCGACCTTGCCCTGGTGGAGGTTGCGGTGCACGTCGTAGGCGGCCTGGCCGGTCTCCTCCAGGGAGTAGACCTTCGACAGCGTCGGGTGGATCTTGCCCTTCGCGACCAGCCGGTTGGCCTCCCAGGCCTCGCGGTAGTTGGCGAAGTGCGAGCCGATGATCCGCTTCAGCGACATCCACAGGTACCGGTTGTCGTACTCGTGGTTGAAGCCCGAGGTCGAGGCGCAGGTGACGATCGTGCCGCCCTTGCGCGTGACGTAGACGGAGGCGCCGAAGGTCTCGCGACCGGGGTGTTCGAAGACGATGTCGACGTCCTCGCCGCCGGTGAGTTCGCGGATGCGCTTGCCGAAGCGCTTCCACTCCTTGGGGTCCTGGTGGTGCTCGTCCCTCCAGAACCGGTAGTCCTCGGCGGTGCGGTCGATGATCGCCTCGGCGCCCATGGCCCGGCAGATCTCCGCCTTCTGCGGCGAGGAGACGACGCAGATCGGGTTGGCGCCGCCGGCCAGCGCGAACTGCGTGGCGTAGGAGCCGAGTCCGCCGCTGGCGCCCCAGATCAGGACGTTGTCGCCCTGCTTCATCCCGGCGCCGTTGCGGGAGACCAGCTGCCGGTAGGCGGTGGAGTTGACGAGCCCGGGGGCCGCCGCCTCCTCCCACGACAGATGGTCCGGCTTCGGCATCAGCTGGTTGGACTTGACGAGCGCGATCTCGGCGAGGCCGCCGAAGTTGGTCTCGAAGCCCCAGATGCGCTGCTCGGGGTCGAGCATCGTGTCGTTGTGGCCGTCGGACGACTCCAGCTCGACGGACAGACAGTGCGCGACGACCTCGTCGCCCGGCTTCCAGGCGTTGACGCCGGGCCCGGTGCGCAGGACGACGCCCGCGAGGTCGGAGCCGATGACGTGGTACGGCAGGTCGTGCCGCTTGGTGAGCTCGCTGAGCCGGCCGTAGCGCTCCAGGAAGCCGAACGTCGACATCGGCTCGAAGATCGACGTCCACACGGAGTTGTAGTTGACCGAGGAGGCCATGACGGCCACCAGGGCCTCGCCAGGGCCGAGCTCGGGCACGGCCACCTCGTCGAGGTGGATCGACTTGCGCGGGTCCTTGTCGCGGGTCTCCAGACCCGTGAACATCTCCGTCTCGTCCTTGTGCACGGTGATCGCACGGTACGACTCGGGGAGCGGCAGAGCGGCGAAGTCGGCCGACGTCGAGTCCGGCGACTGGATCGCGTCCAGGATGTCCTTTGTGGTCACGGTGTTGCCTCCGGCGGTGAGCGCCCTGAGGGCGGGGCTCTGAGGGTTGCGTCGGTGCTGCTGAGGGGTTGGGGAAGTGCCGTCGGTTCGGCGGAGGTGCTGTTCGGCAGCGCTTTGTGGCGCGGGAGGTTGCCTGTGACGCAGGCGTCCGGGCGCGCAAACCTTGAGTTTGCGGGGACAGCCGACGTACGAAAGGTCTCTGCACGCCGGCCGCCCGGACACCTTCAACGTATGACACCGCGTGTCACCTCGCAAGGCACTGAGTGCCAGAACTTCCTCTCAGCTGAAATCTTTACGTAACAAATGAGCGATGATCGATCGAACGGGGTGGGAAAGGTGCGCGAAAAGGTGCTCTGACATGCCAAAACGGCCACCCGGTGGGGTGGCCGTCGTCACTGCGGTCAGGGGGCCCTGGGGGTGGCCGGGCCGGCTCAGCGCTCCTTGAGAGCCTGCTCGATGGTGCGCATGACCTCGTCCAGCGGGGCGTCGGTGCGGGCCACCGTCACCAGCACCTCGCCCTGCGCGGAGATCGTCGCCGGGGGCTGCGGGGCGCCGGCGGTGCTGCGGCCGGCGCCGATGCCGGTCCCGAACGTCTTGCGCACGATCCCGAAGGCGTGGTCGAGCTGGGCCTCGACGTCGCCCTGGCCGCCCGCCCTGAGCCAGCGCCGCAGGACGTGGTTGTGGGCGGTCACCACGGCGGACGCGGCGACCTCGGCGAGCAGCGGGTCGTCGTTGGCGTCGTCGTCGTGCGCGTGCTCGTCGAAGTGGCCGAGGAGATAGCGGGTGAAGAGGCGCTCGTAGCGGGCCACCGACGCGATCTCCGCCTCGCGCAGGGTGGGCACCTCGCGGGTCAGCTTGTAGCGGGCGACCGAGATCTCCGGCCGGGCCGCGTACATCTTCATGACCTCCTTGATGCCCCGGCACACCGTGTCGAGCGGATGCTCGTGCGCCGGGGCCGCGTTGAGCACCGCCTCGGCCCGGATCAGGGTGTCGTCGTGGTCGGGGAAGATCGCCTCTTCCTTGGAGCGGAAGTGGCGGAAGAACGTACGGCGGGCGACTCCGGCCGCGGCCGCGATCTCGTCGACGGTGGTCGCCTCGTACCCCTTCGTGGAGAACAGCTCCATGGCCGCAGCCGCCAGTTCTCGGCGCATCTTGAGCCGCTGGGCGGCCGCGCGGGTGCCTGCGGCACTCTCCGGCGCGTCGGGCGTGGCTGGTGTACGTGAGGACCTGGCGGGCTGGGACATGACCCGAACGTACTGCATGTCCGCAGCTCGGTGCGCGTGTCCGGGGTTTCCCCCGCCCTCCGCGGGCGGGGGTGTGCCGGTGGGGTCGAGCAGCCCGCCCCAGTCCCGGTCGTCGGTGAACCAGTCGCCGTCCCGCTCAGCGGCGGGCATATTCGCGGAAGCCACGGCCGGTCTTGCGGCCGAGGCAGCCCGCGGCCACCAGGTGTTCCAGGAGCGGGGCCGGAGCGAGTCCCGGGTCGCGGAACTCGCGGTGCAGGACCTTCTCGATGGCGAGCGAGACATCGAGTCCGACGATGTCCAACAGCTCGAAGGGGCCCATCGGATAGCCGCCGCCCAGCTTCATCGCGGCGTCGATGTCGTCGAGGGTCGCGTAGTGCTCCTGCACCATTTTGATCGCGTTGTTGAGGTACGGGAACAGCAGCGCGTTCACGATGAAGCCGGCGCGGTCGCCGCAGTCGACGGCGTGCTTCTTGATCCGGGCGCACACCTCACGCACCGTCGCGTGGACGTCGTCGGCCGTCAGCACCGTGCGGACGACCTCGACCAGCTTCATGGCCGGCGCCGGGTTGAAGAAGTGCATCCCGATCACGTCCTGCGGGCGCGAGGTGGCGCGGGCGCAGGCGACGACCGGCAGCGAGGAGGTCGTGGTGGCGAGGACGGCGCCGGGCTTGCACACCTTGTCCAGCGTCGCGAACAGCTGCCGCTTGATCTCCAGGTCCTCGGCGACCGCCTCCAGGGCCAGGTCGACGTCGGCGAAGGCGTCGTAGGAGCCGGCCGGGGTGACCCGGTCCAGGATCTGCGCGGCGGTCTCGGCGGTCAGCCGCCCCTTGTCGACGGAGCGTGAGAGGGACGTGCCGATCCGGGCCTTGGCGGTCTGCGCCTTCTCCTCGCTGCGGGCGGCGAGGACGACGTCGTACCCGGCCTTGGCGAAGACCTCGGCGATGCCGGAGGCCATGGTGCCGGAACCGGCGACCCCGACGGAGCCGACCGGCCGTCCGGGGACCCCGGCCACGCCGGAGAGGGGCGTCAGCGCGTCCGGGACGACCGTCGCGCTGCCGGAGGCCTCGTACGTGTAGAAGCCGCGGCCCGACTTCCGGCCGGTCAGGCCCGCCTCGCTGAGCTGCCCCAGGATCGGGGCGGGCGCGTGCAGCCGGTCGCGGGACTCGGCGTACATGGCCTCCAGGACCGTACGGGCCGTGTCGACGCCGATCAGGTCGAGCAGCGCGAGCGGGCCCATCGGCAGACCGCAGCCCAGCCGCATCGCCGCGTCGATGTCCTCCCGGGAGGCGTACCGGGCCTCGTACATCGCGGCGGCCTGGTTGAGGTAGCCGAACAGCAGGCCGTCGGCGACGAATCCGGGCCGGTCGCCGACCGCGACGGGCTCCTTGCCGAGGTCGAGGGCGAGGTTGGTGACGGCGGTGACGGCGGCGGGCGCGGTCAGCACCGAGGAGACGACCTCGACCAGCTTCATCGCCGGCGCCGGGTTGAAGAAGTGCAGGCCGAGCACCCGTTCGGGGCGGGCCGAGTCGGCGGCGAGCCGGGTCACGGAGAGCGCGTTGGTGCCGGTGGCGAGGATGGTCTCGGGGCGCACGATCGCGTCCAGCTCGCGGAAGATCTGCTGCTTGATCTCGTACGACTCCGGCGCCACCTCGATGACGAGGTCGGCGTCGGCCGCGTCGCGCAGATCGGTGGAGACGCGGACACGGGCCAGCGCTGACCCGCGCTCCTGTTCGGTGAGCCGGCCGCGCTGCACGGCGCGGTCGGTGGCGGCCGCCAGCGCGGCGAGGGACCGTGCGGTGAGGTCCTCGCTGACGTCGATGCCGATCACCTCACGGCCGGCCTTGGCCAGGACCTCGGCGATGCCGGTGCCCATGGTGCCGAGGCCGATGACGGCGATCGTCCGGAGCGGGGACAGAGGGGTGTCGGACAGGGGAGCGGCCATCGCGGGACTCCAGATTGAAGGTGACGACTGGGAACGCGCCCGGGTGCGCCGAAGAGACCTCTGCGAGGTCCGGGCGCACCGGGTGCGGAAGAAAGGAGTGCGGGTGTTGCCGGGCTGCAGGCGCACACGCCCGGTGCCGTCGCCAGGGGCGTGCACACGCCCCGGGGCGAACGGGAGATCCGACCGGCCCTGTCCCGTGGCCGGGTCGTACAGCGGTACGAAGTACCGAACCGAACTCTCGCGGCGACTGCGTCACCAGGCCGCCACGAGGAGGTGAAGCGAGTGGGTAACTCGCTCTTATGAGCTTAACCGGCGGGTAACGAGCGCGCCAGCCCTCAAAGCTGTGACGTATTCGGCTCGTCCGCGGCCAGCGCCTAGGCTCGTCGCATGGACGAAGAGTTGCGATCACTCACGGAGCGCTTACGGCGCGAGTCCGGCGCGACGGCCGCCTATGAGCGGCTGACGGGCACCACGGACCACGACGAACTGGCGGATGTGCTCATCGAGTCCGGGCAGCCGCTGTGGGCGCGGGAGCTGGCCGCGTTCCGGTTGGGGCTCGCCGGGGACCGGCGGGCCTTCGAGGCGCTCGTCCTGCTGCTCAACCACCGGGATCCGCCGCGCTGCGCCTCCGCCGCCCACGCGCTGGCCCGTCTCGGCGACCCCCGTACCGCCCGCGCCGCGGCCGCCCTGGCCACCAACGAACTGCGCGTGGCCTACGCCCTGCACCCCGTCCGGCTGCTGGTGGAACTGCGCGCGCCCGAGTCCGTGCCCGCGCTGATCACGACGCTGAGCCGACGGCTGCGGCCGCACGATCCCTACCGGCGGGTCGCCCTCGCCTGTGTCGACGGGCTCGGCGCGCTGGGGGACGGCCGTGCCCGCCCGGTGCTGAACGACGCCCTCGCCCACCCGGTGCTCGCGCAGGCGGCCGTGCGCGCGCTGGCCCGCATCCCCCGGCAGCGCTGAGCCGCTGTCGGACCGTCAGGTTCCGACCTGGTCCTCAACTCCCTGTTCGCTGGGCGCATTTCACCTTCCTGATATGCGGAAGCCCCGCGTATATCGCCAATTAGTTCGAGATTCGAATACCTTCGCGAGGGGAAGATCGCCTTCCGCCGAACTGCAATGGCTCGGCGCGCCCGTCGGGCTGCTGCCGAAGTGACCGCGGACGAGCCGGACCAGTCCGGCTGTGGAGGGTGATAGGCCGTGACCAGCACACAACTTCCCGACGAGATACCAGTCCTGAGATCGCCTCAAGAACCGGCAAAGACATTCGGGCAGTTCCTGGAAGAGAAATGGTCGGCAGTCTGCCGTGGTCTGGGGACTGATCCGTGGGAGACGAAGAGCGTGCTTCAGGACCTGCGGGAAGTGCTCCACCCGTGGGCCGAGCGGCCCGTCGGAACGCGTTGCGAGCCGCCTTCGTTCGTCTCGGCCGACGGCTTCCCCGCCGAACTCTCCGTCAGCTGGAAGGCCGGCCGGCCCGAGGTCCGCATCCTGTTCGAATCGCTCGGCTCCGACGGCACCCCGCACGGCTGCCAGGAGGCCGGCCGGGAGCTGACGCGGCGACTCGCCACCAGACCCGGGACGGACATCACGCAGTACCTGGGCATCGAGGACCTGTTCCTCGCCTCCGCCCCCGATCGCTACCGCGCCACCCTCTGGCACTCCCTGGCCTGGCAGCCGGGGGAGCGGCCCCGCTACAAGGTCTACCTCAACCCGCAGGTGCACGGCCTGGAACGCGCCTACGAGGTCATGGCGCAGGCCATGCACCGGTTGGGCCTGGCGGCAGCCTGGGAGCCGGTCGCGCGGCGCGCCGAGGAATTCGCCCGCCAAGGACACGAGTTGGAGCTCATGGCCCTGGACCTGGACGGCGGGGACGCCTCCCGGGTGAAGGTCTACTTCCGGCACAGACCCATGCCGATGGCCGAGCTGGACACCGTGGCGGCCCTGGCGCACCGCTACGACCCGGCTCGGGCGGCCCGGGCGCGCGCCGTCATCTACGGGCGGGACAGCGGCACCGTGCGCAACGAGCCGATGACCTGCCTGGCGTTCCGGGAGGGCGTCCTTGGCCCCGAGGAGGCCAACGTCTATCTGCGCCTGCCGGACAACACCCGCACCGACGCGGAGGCGGCCGTACGCGTTGCCCGGCTCATGGAGCTGGAGGGGCTCGACCCGCTCCCGCACGCCGAGATCCTGCGGCAGCTGACGGCGGAGCAGCCGGAGGGCGCCGGGCAGTTGCAGGAACTGTGCAGCTACCGGACGATCTCGCCGGACATGCCCGCGGACATCGGTCTCTACCTGCGGTTCAACACGTACGCCGCCCCCGTGGGCTGAGGATTCACTCGCTCACCACCGCGAACGCCTCGATCTCCATCAGGAACTCCGGGCGGACCAGCGCGGCCACCTGGACGGCCGAGGCGGCCGGGAGCCGGTCGTCGGATATGTGGGCGGTCCGGGCCGCGCGGATCGCGGGCATATGGGCCATGTCCGTGACGAAATAGGTGAGTTTGGCGACGTCGTCGAAGCTCGCCCCGGCCGCGGCCAGGCACCGCCTCAGGTTCTCGAAGACCTGGCGGGCCTGCGCCTGCGGATCGCCCTCGCCGACCAGTCGGCCGTGTTCGTCGAGCGGGAGCTGACCGGCGACGGCCACGAACCGGCCGACGCCCGTCACCACATGCGCGTACTGGGCCGCGGCGGCGACGCCGTCGGGGGCGGGAATCCTGGTCAGTTCGCTCATGCGTCCATGGTGGACCATGGGTCTGACAACGCCCCCGACGGGCCGGCGGTCACCGTCCGGCGGTCGGTGGCCGGCGCTCAGCCACGGAAGCCCAGCAGCCCGTGCAGCGTCGAACCGTGGGCCGTGCGCGCGGCGACCTTCGAGCTCAGCGGCTTCGGGTCGGGCTGCGCCTTGCACACCGCGTCGACCTCGCCCGCGCCGCGCGGCACCGTGCCGTCCGTCAGATAGGTCGCCAGGTGCTTGTCCAGGCAGGCGTTCCCGCTGAGCGTGATGCCGTGGTTCTGGCCGCCCTCCTCGACCACGAGGCTGGAGCCGCGCAGCAGCGCGTGGACCGTCGCACCGCCCTCGTACGGGGTGGCCGCGTCCTCGGTGGCCTGGAACAGCAGCGTCGGCGGCAGTTCGAGGTCGGTGAGGTTCACCGGCCCCAGCGGCCTGGTCGGCCAGAACGCGCACGGCGCGTTGTACCAGGCGTTGTTCCAGGTCATGAACGGCGCCTTCGCGTACACCGACCAGTTGTCCGAACGCCACTCGTCCCAGTCGCGCGGCCAGGAGGCGTCACGGCACTGCACCGCGGTGTAGACGCTGTAGCCGTTGTCCCCCGCCGCGTCGACGGCGGCGAAGTCCTCGTACGCCTCGACCAGCGGGGCGGCGTCCTTGGTGTTCACGTACGCCGCGAACGCCTCGGCGAGGTGGGGCCAGTAGCCGTTGTAGTAGCCCCCGGGCAGGAAGGTGTCCTCCAGCTCGGAGGCGCCGACCCTGCCGCCGGCCGGTTTCCTCGAGAGGGCCGCGCGCATCGCGTACCACTTGGTCTCGACCTTCTCCGGGTCGGCGCCGAGCCGGTACGTCTTGTCGTACCGGGCGATCCAGGCCATCAGGGCGCGGTGCCGGTCGTTGAAGGCGAGATCCTGGGTGAGGTTGTCCTCGTACCAGACGCCGGTGGGGTCGACGATCGAGTCCAGGACCAGGCGCCGCACCCGCTGCGGGTAGAGCTTGGCGTACACCGCGCCCAGGTAGGTGCCGTACGAGTAGCCGAAGTAGTTCAGCTGCGGCGCGCCGACCGCGTCGCGGATCGCGTCCATGTCCCGTACCGCGCTGAGCGTGTCGATGTACGGCAGGACGTCAGCGTACTTCTTGCCGCAGGCCGCGGCGAAGGAGCGGGCGCGCTCCAGGTTGGCCTGTTCGATCGCCTCGGTGCTCGGCACGGAGTCCGGGCGGACGGGGCCGAAGTGACCGGGCTTGCAGTCCAGCGCGGGCGTGCTCTTGCCCACCCCGCGCGGGTCGAAGCCGATGACGTCGTACTGCGCGGACACCGCCTTCGGCAGCGCCGAGGCGACGAACGAGGCGAGGCTCAGTCCCCGGCCGCCGGGGCCGCCGGGGTTGACCAGCAGCGGCCCCTGGAACGTCTTCGCGGTGTGCGGGACCCGGGACAGCGCCAGGGTGATCTGCTTCCCGTCCGGCTGCGCGTGGTCGAGCGGCACCTTCAGGGATGTGCACTGGAGCGCCGGTTGGGTGGTGGTGCCGCAGCCCTTCCAGGCGAGCTTCGCCGCGAGGGTGGGCTCCGCGGAGTGCGACGGGCTCGCGCCGGCGGGCACGGCCGTGACCGTCCCGGCCACGACGACTGCGGCGGCGCACAGCACGGCTGCGCGTTTGTTCATGGGAGTCCTCCCAGGACGGAGGTGGCCGGACCGCGCAGGTCACGGTCCTGGCCGCATCGTCCCGGAAAGATCGTCCGGAAGAACCTGTTATGGCGTTAGTTGACCCGTTCGGGTAGCCGGATGCGCTCGAACGCGCTCAGATCAGCGTGAGTTGGGTCGGTCCGGGCTCGGCCGGCTCCTCGACCGGCTCGGGCTGCGGGATCCGGCGGGGCATCCCCACGCGCGTGGGGCCGATGCCGTACTCCTCGGCCAGCTCGTGGACCTGGCGGGTGATCCGGCGCTGGTACCACTTCGGGGCGTACGCGCCGTCCGCGTACAGGCGTTCGTACCGGCGGACCAGGGAGGGGTGGTGCTGTCCGAGCCAGGCCATGAACCACTCGCGGGCGCCGGGGCGCAGATGCAGCGCGAGCGGGGTGACGGAGGTGGCGCCGGCGGCCGCGATCGCCCGCACGGTGGCGCGCAGTTGGGCCGGATCGTCGCCGAGGAACGGGATCACCGGCGCCATCAGCACCCCGCAGTCGATGCCGTGGTCGGTCAGGGTCCGCACCACGTCCAGGCGTCGTTGCGGGGCCGGGGCGCCGGGCTCCACGGTGCGCCACAGCTCGGTGTCGGTGAAGCCGACGGAGACCGAGACGCCGATGTCGGCCCGCTCGGCGGACTGCCGCAGCAGTTCGAGGTCGCGCAGGATCAGGGTGCCCTTCGTCAGGATCGAGAAGGGGTTCGCGTGGTCGCGCAGGGCGGCCAGGATGCCCGGCATCAGCCGGTAGCGGCCCTCCGCGCGCTGGTAGCAGTCCACGTTCGTGCCCATCGCGACGTGCTCCCCGTGCCAGCGGGGCGAGGCCAGCTGCCGGCGCAGCAGCTCCGGCGCGTTCACCTTGACGACGATCTGGCTGTCGAAGCCGGTCCCGGTGTCGAGGTCGAGATAGCTGTGCGTCTTACGAGCAAAGCAGTACACGCACGCGTGCGTGCAGCCTCGGTAGGGGTTCACCGTCCATTCGAACGGCATCCGGGAGGCGCCCGGCACCCGGTTGAGGATCGAGCGGGCCCGGATCTCGTGGAACGTGACGCCGGCGAACTCGGGCGTGTCGAACGTCCTGGTCGTGACCGCGTCCGCGCCGAAGAGCGCGGCGTCGGCCGGCCGGTCGTGGCGGGTCGTCGCGGTGAGGTTGTCCCAGCGCATGGCGCCTCCCTCGGTAGCACTGCGCCCACAATAGAACATGTGTTCCCATGATCGTGCGACGGATCCTTCGGCGGACGATTCGGCAGCCGTTTTCGATCGCCCGGCGATCGCTTGTGCGACCCCGATTTGGGCGGCCGTGGACCGGGGTGGTTGGCTTGCCCCGCACTTGAGCAACCCTGAGCAACACGGACCTGGAGGAACCCCATGGCGCAGGTCGAGGCCACCACCGAGCGGGTCGTCGCTGCGGACCCGGAGAAGGTGTTCGACACCATCGCCGACTACAGCGGCACGCGCGCGAATCTGCTGCCCGAGCAGTTCAGCGAGTACGAGGTGCGCGAGGGCGGCGACGGCGAGGGCACCCTCGTCCACTGGAAGCTCCAGGCCACCAGCAAGCGCGTGCGCGACTGCCTCCTGGAGGTCGCCGAGCCGACCGACGGCGAGCTCGTCGAGAAGGACCGCAACTCCTCGATGGTGACCACCTGGCGCGTCACCCCGGCCGGCGAGGGCAGCTCCCGCGTCGTCGTCACCACCACCTGGACCGGAGCCGGCGGCATCGGCGGCTTCTTCGAGAAGACCTTCGCGCCCAAGGGCCTCGGCCGGATCTACGACGCGATCCTCGCCAACCTCGCCACCGAGGTCGAGAAGTAGAGCAACACCCGTGCGCTCCCTGTGCGTTGATCCCCGTCACCGGTTCGAGTGGATCTCCCTTGTGACCGGGATGGCGCCGTAACTCGTCGCGCTTGCTCGTAGTTGTCGCTTTACGCGGGAATTGTGTGGCAGGTGCGACGAGGGGAGCGGCACATGGGCGGGACCACTCTGGTACAGGACGAGCCGGTCACGGCGCCGCCCGCCAAGGACCCGCCACCGGTGCCGGCCATGGGCGCGGGACCGGGCGGCCGCCGGGTCCGGCTGGTCTTCTTCGCCCTCATGCTCGCGCTGCTCCTCGCGGCGGTGGAGCAGATGATCGTCGCCACCGCCCTTCCGAAGATCGTCGGCGAGCTGCACGGTCTCGACAAGATGTCCTGGGCGATCACCGCCTACCTGCTCACCTCCACCGTCGGACTGCCCGTCTACGGCAAACTCGGCGACCTCCTCGGCCGCAAAGGCGTCTTCCAGTTCGCCATCGTCGTCTTCGTCATCGGCTCCGCGCTCGCGGGACGGGCGCAGACCATGGACCAGCTGATCGCCTTCCGCGCCGTCCAGGGCGTCGGCGCCGGCGGGCTCCTGATCGGCGTGCAGGCGATCATCGCGGACATCGTGCCGCCCCGGCAGCGCGGCCGGTCATGGGCCTCATCGGCGCCGCGTTCGGCCTCGCCTCGGTCGCCGGACCGCTGCTCGGCGGCTACTTCACGGACCACCTCTCCTGGCGCTGGTGCTTCTACTTCAACGTGCCCTTCGGGCTGCTCACCCTCGCCGTCGTCACCGTCGTGCTGAAGCTGCCGAAGCCGCAGCGACGGCCCCGATTCGACGTCCTCGGCGCCCTGTTGCTCGCCGTCGCCTCCACCTGCCTGGTCCTGCTGACCAGTTGGGGCGGCACCGAGTACGCCTGGGGCTCGAGCGTCGTCGTCGGCCTCGGTGCGGGGGCGGTCGCGGCGACCGTCCTCTTCCTCGTCGTCGAGGGCATCGCCGCCTAACCCCTCATCCCGCTGCGGCTGTTCAGGGATCCCGTCTTCAACGTCACCGCGCTGGTGGGCCTGGTGATCGGCGTCGCGCTGTTCGGCGCCGCCGGCTATCTGCCGACCTTCCTCCAGATGGTCGACGGGGCCACCGCCACCGAGTCCGGGCTGCTGATGCTGCCCATGATGGACGGCATCGTCGGCGCTTCGATCCTCTCCGGACAGCTCATCACCCACACCGGCCGCTACAGGATCTATCCCGTCCTCGGCAGCGCCCTCGCCGCCTTCGGCATGTGGCTGCTGTCCCGGCTGGAGACCGACACGCCCAGGCTGCAGTACAGCCTCTGGATGGCCGTCCTCGGCTCCGGCATCGGCCTGGTGATGCCCGTCCTCGTCCTCGCCGTGCAGAACTCCGTGCGCCCCGCCGACCTGGGCACCGCCACCAGCGCCAACACCTACTTCCGGCAGATCGGCGGCAGCGTCGGCGCGGCGGTCTTCGGCACCCTCTTCGCCGACCGGCTCGCCGACGCCCTGAGCGAACGCCTGCCCGCGCGCGCCGGGCTCCCCGATCCCGAGTCGCTCACCCCGCAGCTCGTCCACGAACTGCCCCCGGCGCTGCGCGACGCCTACATCCAGGCCTACGCCGACGCCATGCCGAGGATCTTCCTCCACCTCGTGCCGGTGCTCGTGCTCGGCCTGTTCATCGCCTTCTTCCTCAAGGAGAAACCGTTGGTGTCGCACCCCGCCGCCGAGATCGAGCCCGCCCCCGCGTCCGTGAACACACCGGCCCTGGAGGCCCGTTCCTCGTACACCGCCGACATCGCCGTCCGCGGCAGGGTCCGGCACCCCGACGGGTCCGTCGTGCCCCGCGCGGCGCTCACGCTGATCGACGTCGGCGGACAGCAGATCGGCCGGGGCGTCAGCGGCGAGGACGGACGGTACGCGCTGTCCACGCCCGGCGCGGGGGCGTACGTCCTGATCGCCGCCGCCGGCGGTCATCAGCCGCAGGCCGTCTCCGTCACCGTCGGCGAGCGCCCCGTCGAGCTGGACATCGTCCTCGGCGGCGCCGGCTCGCCGGGAGCGTGCGCGGCGCGGACGGCGCCCCGGTGCGGGAGCCCACGGTCACCCTCACCGACGTCCACGGCGAGGTCGTCGCGAGCACCCGCAGCGGACGCGAGGGCGGCTATGAAATGACCGAGCTCGTGGCCGGCGAGTACACCCTCGCCGCGAGCGCGGCCGCGTTCCGCCCGGCCGCCGTGCCGGTCAGCGTCCAGGCTTCCCGGGAGACCCGCCAGGACGTCGAACTCGCCGGCGGCGCCCTGCTCCGCGGCACCGTCCGGGCCACCGGCGGGCGGCCCGTCGAGGACGCGCGCGTGACGCTGCTCGACGCTGCGGGCAACATCGTGGACACCCTCACCACCGGAGGCGACGGCACGTTCCGCTTCGTCGACCTGTCCACCGGCGAGTACACCGTCATCGCCGCCCGGTTACCCGCCGGTCGTCACCGTCCTGCAAGTGGCGGGCGGCGGCCGCACGGAACGCGATCTGCAACTCGGCCACGCGGACTGACGCTCCCTCAGGCAGGCCGCGCGCCGGGCTGCGGACGTGCGGCGTACCCCGGCGCACCCGGCTGAAACCAATTCCAGCATTGCCGCACATGCCGACGGGCGTGCGCCGTACGGTGGTGGCTGGCGGGACAGATCTTGCACAGCTCTGGGGAGAGAGGGCCTGGGCCATGGACCGTGGCACCGAGAGGGACGCACCTCCCCGCCGCGGAGCCGGGAGCGAGGCTCCCGACTGGCCTGCCGACGCCGGACGCGTTCCGCTGGCCGTGGTCGTGGTGGACCGCGAGGGCCTCGTCTCGCACTGGAGCGCCGGCGCCCGCAGGCTCTTCGGCGTCGTCAAGGAAGAGGCGATCGGCCGCCCCGCGATCGACCTGCTCCCCGTCTCCGGCGCGCTCCCCGAGCCCGACGACGACCTGCCCTACGGCGCCTACGGGGAGTACGCCGCCTACGACGGCCTCGGGCCCGGGCTGGACTCCTCCCTCGACCGCGGCCTCGGCTACCCGGCCGCCGGACGGGCCCGGCTGACCGTGCCCGAGCGAAGCGAGACGGGGGTCCCCCGGCCCGCAGGACGGGGGAAGAACCGCGACCGGGTCGACGTGCTGTGGTGGGCCTACCCGCTGGTCGGGCCCGGCGCCGAACAGCTGCTGGTACTGGCCGCGGACGCGGCGGCCCTGCACCAGGACGCTCCCGCGGATCCCCTGGCCGTCGAACGCATCGCGCCCGCCTTCGCGCTGCACACCGACTTCCCCGGCGCCGAGGAACTCGCCCGCCGGCTGCCCGAGATCCTGCCCAGCATGAGCGTCGGCGAAAGCGCCCGCATCGTCGCCCAGGTCCTCGAACTCGGCTACCCCGTCCTGGAGTTCAGCCAGAACGACCGGGTGCCCGTGACCCCCGACTGGGGCGTCGCCCGGCGCGTCGAGCGCAGAGCGCGCCGTGAACGGGCCGCCCGCGCCGCCGCCGAAGGGCTGCCCGTACCGCACGAGCTCCTGGACGACGGCGACGAGCGCGAGGACCTCGAGTACGTCGCCGTCCGCGAACGGCTGGAGTTCCTCAACGAGGTCAGCGGGAAGATCGGCACCTCCCTCGACCTCTCCCGCACCATCGTCGAGGTCTCCAGAGCCGTCGTCCCGCGCTTCACCGACGTCGCCGGCACCTACTTGCGCGAACAGGTCGTCGCCGGCGAGGGATTCCCCGACGGCGTGCCCGACACGACCACCATGTGGCACCGGGTCGCCATCGAGCACACCGACGAACCCGGCCGCTGGGAGGACGTCGTACCCGTCGGCGAGGCCATGCCGTTCCCCGCGCACACCCCGTTCTTCCAGTGCATGACCACAGGCGATCCCGTCCTCGTGCCGCGCATCAGCGAGCAGCTGGGGCACGCCATCGCCTCGCAGTTCGAGAAGCGCGACATCCGGCCCCTCATCACCGGCCGCTCCATGCTGGTCGTCCCGCTGAAGGCCCGGAACGTCGTCCTCGGCTTCATGGTCCTGCTGCGCCACCCCGAGCGCGCCGTCTTCAACGACATGGACCGGGTCACCGGCGCCGAACTCGCCGCCCGCGCAGGGCTCGTGCTCGACAACGCGCGCATGTACACGTACCAGGAGAGCGTCGCCGAGACCCTCCAGGACAGCATGCTGCCGCACATCCCGCCCCGCATGGCGGGCTGCGACATCGCCACCCGCTATCTGCCGGGCACGCTGCTCGGGCGGGTCGGCGGCGACTGGTTCGACTCGGTGAAGCTGCCCGGCGCCCGCACCGCGCTCGTCGTCGGCGACGTCATGGGCCATGGCCTCAACTCGGCCGCCATGATGGGGCAGTTGCGCACCGCCGTGCAGACCATGGCCGCCCTCGACCTGCCGCCCGCCCAACTCCTGCGCAACCTCGACGACTTGGCGCAACGTCTGGGCGACAACTATCTCGCGACCTGCCTGTACGCCGTCTACGACCCGATCGAGGGCGAGCTGCACATCGCCAACGCGGGCCATATCCCACCTGTGTTGGTGCGTGCCGCCGACGGTCGCAGCGAACTCCTCGACCTGCCCACCGGCGCCCCCATCGGCGTCGGCGGCGTGCCGTTCGAGGCGCTGCGCGTGCGCGTGGAGCCGGGCGACCGGCTGGTGATGTGCACCGACGGACTGGTGGAGGTGCGCGGCGAGGACATCGGCGTCGGCCTGGCGACCCTGTGCGAGTCCGCCGCGCATCCCTCCGCCTCCATGGACGACGCCTGCGACACCATCATCCGCGCCCTCGCCGCCACGTTCTCGGAAGCGGGCCGCGGCGGCCGCAAGGACGACGTGGCGCTGCTCATGAGCCGGCTCAACGGCATCGAGCCGGAGGACGTCGCCGAATGGCGGTTCCCGCTCGACCCGGCCGAGGTCGGCCGGGCCCGCGCGGCGGTCCGCGAACAGCTCCACGACTGGGGGCTCGCCACATCGGCCGACGCCGTCGGGCTCATGGTGAGCGAACTCGTCACCAACGCGGTCCGGCACTCCCACCGGCGGCCCGTGGCGCTGCGCCTGGTACGCGGCGAGACCCTGCTGTGCGAGGTCGAGGACGACGACCACGAGCTGCCGACCCTGCTGAGCGCCGGAGCGGGCGACGAGTCCGGACGGGGTCTGCGGGTGGTGAGCACGCTGGCCCGTGAGTGGGGCACCAGCCGGACGGGCGCGGGGAAGACCGTGTGGTTCGAACTGACGCTGCCGCGGCGCCGCGGCTGACACCTGCGGCCCTGCCGAGTTCGGCCGAGCGCGCGCACGGGCGCGTGCGGATCCCGCAACGCGGCGTGAAGGAACGCGCACCGCGCTTGTAGCGGCAACCGGGGAGCGATAGACCGTACTCGCCCGTCACTTACGGCGGATCGGCCTTGCATCCTGGGGAGTTGGGCATGAGCGTGGCGAGCAGGTACCGGGCGGCGTGGGAGGGCTTCTGGAGCGAGGCTCCGGAGGAACCCGGCGGGGTGTTCTGGGACGCGGATCCGAGGGTCACCGCCGCACTCCACCTCGCAGTGTTCGAACCCCGACTCACCGACCCCGGACTGCCGTTGGTGGACCTCGGCTGCGGCAACGGCACCCAGACCCGGTATCTGGCCGACCGCTTCCCGCACGTGATCGGCGCGGACCTGGCCGCCGCGGCCCTCGACCACGCCCGGCGCGCCGACCCCGCCGGACAGGCGACCTACCGACTGCTCGACGCGGCCGAGAAGGGCGCCGCCGAGACCCTGCACGCCGAACTCGGGGACGCCAACGTGTACATGCGGGGCGTCCTGCACCAGTGCGAGCCGACCGACCGGCAGCCGCTGGTGGACGGGATCGCCGCGCTGCTCGGGGAGCGCGGCCGGGCCTTCGTCGTCGAACTGTCGGAGGCCGCCCGTCCGGTCCTCGGCGCGCTGGCGCAGAACCCGGCCGGTCCGCCGCCCAAACTCGAGCCGATCCTCCGGCACGGCATCGCCCCCGGGGAGGTCGCCGACGACGCGGTGCCCGAGTATCTGCGGACCGCCGGGCTCACGGTGCTGGCCTCCGGCGAACTGCCCCTCACCACCACCGAGTTCACTCCGGAAGGCACCCGGATCGAACTGCCGTCGAAGTGGCTGATGGCCGCCCGGGCGGGGTGAGCGCCCTCACCTCAAGCGCGGCGCAGCCGCAGCAGCGTTTCCTTGAAGGAAGCTGCCTCCCTGGGCGGCCGGTTGTGCGGGAGGCGGGACAACACGGCCGCCATGCCACAGGTGTCGGTCACCCCCGAGAAGACCAGACCCGCGCCGACCAGCCCGGACAGCCGGTGCGCGCCCGGCCGTGCCAGGCCCGCGGAGAAACCGGCGACCACCAGAAGACCGGCGGCGAGCCGGACCTGGCGGTCCATCGGCCAGGGGGCGCGTCCTCCCGCCGGGCGCTCGACCGGGTGGCCGGCCGCTGCCCATCCGGCGGTGCCGCCCTCCAGCGTGGCCGCCGCGACGCCGAGGTCCGCGAGCCGCGCGCAGCCCTTCGCGGACCGGGCGCCGGAGGCGCACACGATCAGCAGCGGCCCGCGCGCGGCGGCCGCACCAAGGGCGCTCACGGCCTCGCCGAGCCGGTCCAGCGGGACGTTGTGCGCGCCGGGCAGATGGCCGCCTGCGTATTCGCCGGGGGTGCGCACATCGACGACCGTGTACGCGTCGAGACGCGCGGCGACGGCCTGGGCGGTGGCCACGGAGGCCGGGGCGGTCGGGTGATCGGTCACGGAACAGAACCTCTCGGTGGGGTGTTGTCCCGCGCGGGTAGGATACCCGCGGGGGTATATAGGAGGAGGAAGAGTGCAACTCGACATGTCGGCCGAGGATCTGAAGTCGGCGCTCAACCGGCTGCGACGCGCCCAGGGGCAGCTCGCGGGAGTGATCCGGATGATCGAGGAGGGGCGCGACTGCGAGGATGTGATCACCCAGCTCGCCGCCGTCTCCCGGGCGCTGGACCGGGCCGGCTTCTCGATCATCGCCACCGGGCTGGAACAGTGCATGACCAGCGAGGATCCGCAGGTGCGGGACTCCGCGCAGATGCGGGCCCGGCTGGAGAAGCTCTTCCTGTCGCTGGCCTGAGCGCCTGAGCGCCTGAGCGCCTGCGCGTCGGAACGCCTGCGCGTCGGAACGCTTGAGCTCCTGATCTCCGGGGGAGGCCGAAGGCGGCTCATCGGACGGCCGTCACGCCCATGCCCAGGGCGACGGCCAGCAGCACGCTGCCGAAGACGCGCTGCAGTGCCGCGGCGGAGACCTTCGAGGCCAGCCGTCTGCCGTCCCAGGCCCCGAGGACGGCGGTCGCGAGGAACGGCATGATCAGCGCCCAGTCCAGGTGGCCGGCCGTGACCGCCCGGGCCGCGAGGGCCGCCAGCGCGTTGGCGACGATGACCAGCAGACTCGTGCCCACCGCCGCGCTCATCGGCACGGCCAGCACACTCACCAGCGCCGGCACGGCGAGGAACCCGCCGCCGACGCCGAGGAACCCGGTCACCGCGCCCAGCCCGGCGCCGGCGCCCGCCGCACGCGCCGCCGAGACGGCGCCGCTCCCGCGCGGGGCCCGGCGCCGCAGCATGCGCACGGCGGCCAGAGCGGCCAGTGACGCGAACATCAGCGTCAGCACGGGCTCCGGGACGCGGGAGGACAGCGCCCCCGCGGCCGCGGCGGGCGGCAGACCGGCCGCCGCGAACAGCAGACCCGCCCGCCAGCGCACCGCCCCCGCCCGCGCGTGGGCCAGCAGCGCGGTGAGCGATGTGACGATGACGATGATCAGGCCCGCGGTGGTCGCCGCCGCCGGGCTGAAGCCGAGCAGGTAGACCAGGGCCGGGACGGTCAGGATGCTGCCGCCCGCGCCCAGCGCGCCCAGCGCCAGACCGACCAGGCCGCCGGCGAGCAGCGCCAGGACGAGCGCGCTCATATGACGGTCCCGGCCGCCCCTTGGGCGTCCTCGACGGGAAGGCCCTGGGCGGCCCAGTCGCGCAGGCCGCCGATCACGTCCGCCGCCTGCGTGCCGTGCTCGGCGAGCAGGGCGGCGGCCCGCTGCGAGCGGTTGCCGGAGCGGCAGACCAGGACGAGATCACGTCCCGCCGTCAGGCTCGGCAGGCTCGTCGTGGTCTGTGCCGACCAGGGCAGCGGAAGGTGCAGTGCGCCGGGCGCGTGACCGGCCCGGTACTCGTCGGGGTCGCGGACGTCGACCAGGACGGCCGTACCGTCCCGGAGCATGCGGTGGGCCTGGGCGGCGGTGACACGGGAGACGGGCATCTCGGATGGTCCTCGGGTTCGTCGGTCGCAGGCGGTCGCGGTCAGTCGCGGGGCGTGGGGCCGGCGAGGGCGAGGCCGGCGTCGGCCGCCGCGCCGTAGCCGTCGTCCACGGCCACCACGGCACGGCCCGAGGCGTCCAGCAGGGACGCGGCGATGGCCGCGCGCATGCCGCCCGCGCAGTGCACCCAGACGCTGCCCGCGGGCACCTCGGCCAGCCGCCGGGGGAGCTCGTGGAGCGGGATGTGCACACTGCCCTCGATCCAGCCGCCCGCCCGTTCGCCGTCGCGGCGCACGTCGACCACCGTCAGGTCCTCGCCCCGGCGGCGGGCCGCCGCCAGGTCGGCGAAGACGGCCCGCGGGAACGACCGCCGGTCGCACCCCCTCCTCGACCCAGTCGGCCGGGGAGCCGACGGCCGCGGCGGCCGGGCGGTCGATACCCACCCGGGCCAGCTCGCGCTGGGCGCGCCGGACGTCCTCGGCGCTCTCCGCGAGCAGCGTCACCGGTCTGCCCCACGGGATCAGCCAGGCCAGATAGGTCGCGAGCTGCCCGTCGACCTCGAAGTTGAACGCCCCGGCCACGTGCCCGGCGGCGAAGGCCACCCGGCTGCGCAGGTCCACCACCCACTCACCGGCCGCGAGCCGCCGGGCGATCTCGCCCGCGTCGGCGCGCCGGGGCGAGGTCAGGTCCATCGGGGCGGGCCCGCCCGCGTTGGCCGGGCCCATGTGCGCGTAGTACGCCGGGACGTCGTCCAGCCCCGCCAGCAGCTCCTTGACGAACGTGTCCACGTCCTGGGCGAGCACCGGGTTGGACGCCTTCTCGGCGCCGATCGTGCTCGGGTCGCCGCCTCCTTGTGAGGAGGAGCAGAAACTGCCGAAGCCGTGCGTGGGCAGCACCGCCACCTCGTCGGCCAGGTCGTGCGCCAGCCGATGCGCGGAGGCGTGCTGCTCCCGGGCCAGCCGTTCGGTCAGCCGGGGCTCGACGAGGTCGGGCCGCCCCACGCCGCCGATCAGCAGCGAACCGCCGGTGAAGGCGACCACCGGCCGGCCCGCTTCCTCCAGGACATAGGCGGTGTGGTGCGGGGTGTGCCCGGGGGTGGCCGCCGCGCGCAGGGCGAGGCCTTCGTCGAGCGGCTCGACGTCCCCGTCGGCGACCGGCACGCGGGCGTACGCCACCTCGGCCCCGGCAGGCACCAGATAGCGCGCCCCGGTCAGTCGGGCGAGCTCCGGGCCGCCGGTCACGTAGTCGTTGTGCACATGGGTCTCGGCGACGGCCACGATCCGCACCCCGCGCCGCGCCGCCGCGGCGATCACACGGTCGATGTCTCGCGGCGGGTCGACCACCACCGCCCGCTCGGCGCCGCCCGCCAGGTGGCTGCGGTTGCCCAGCCCCTCGGTCTCGAGGATGTCGACAAAGAACACGGCACACACTCCTTCGCGGAGAACTCGAGAATTACCCCCGGGGGTATCTGGTGCCCACCGTGACAGAGATACCCCTGGGGGTATTTTCACGAGTCGCTCCCGGGGGAGCCGAGGGCGGCCCGATAGGCTCTGATCCGCTGGATTTCTGGTCGTCTGCAGCGGAGGGGCCCGGACGTGAAGATCCTCATCAGCGCCGACATGGAGGGCGCGACGGGCGTCACCTGGCCCGCCGACGTGCTGCCGGGGAGACCCGAGTGGGAGCGGTGCCGGTCGATGTTCACCTCGGACGTCAACGCCGCCGTGCTGGGCTTCTTCGACGGCGGAGCGGACGAGGTCCTGATCAACGAGGCCCACTCGACCATGCGCAACCTGCTCCTGGAACAGCTCGACGAGCGGGCGGAGATGCTCACCGGCCGGCACAAGTCCCTCTCGATGGTGGAGGGCGTCCAGCACGGCGACGTGGACGGCATCGCGTTCGTCGGCTACCACGCGGGGGCCGGCTCGGAGGGCGTCCTCGCCCACACCTATCTGGCCAACTCCGTCACCGGCGTCTGGCTGAACGACGTGCGGGCCAGCGAGGGGCTGCTCAACGCGCATGTCGTCGCCGAGTACGGCGTGCCGGTCGTCCTGGTCACCGGCGACGACGTGGCCTGCGAGGACGCGCTCGGCTACGCGCCCGAGGCGCTGAAGGTCGCCGTCAAGGACCACGTCTCGCGGTACGCGGCGGTGTGCCGTACGCCGGCCCGCACCGCCGCCGACATCCGGGCGGCGGCCAAGGAGGCGACACAGCTGGCGGTCCGTCAGGAACCGCTGGACGGTGGGCCGTTCACCGTCGCGGTCGAGTTCGACGCCGAGCACCTCGCGATGTCGGCCACCGTCGTGCCCGGCGTCGCCCGCATCGGCGAGCGGAAGGTCGCGTACACCAGCGGCACGATGTACGAGGGCATCCGCACCTTCAAGGCGGTCACCACGATCGTCTCGGCCGCGATCGAGGAGCAGTATGGCTGAGCGGCGGAGACGGGGCGGGCGGCAGCGGCCGGCCGAGCGGCGGAGGCGGGAGCGGCATGGCTGACGCGCAGGCGCGGGACGAGGTCGTCCGGTTCACCTCCGATCTCATCCGCATCGACACCACCAACCGCGGCGGCGGGGACTGCAGGGAACGGCCCGCCGCCGAGTACGCGGCCGCGCTGCTGGCCGAGGCGGGCATCGAGCCGACCCTGCTGGAGCGCACCCCGGGCCGCACGAACGTCGTCGCCCGGGTCGAGGGCGCCGATCCGTCGGCGGACGCCCTGCTCGTCCACGGCCACCTGGACGTCGTCCCCGCCGAGGCCGCCGACTGGAGCGTGCCCCCGTTCTCCGGGGAGGTGCGCGACGGGGTGGTGTGGGGGCGCGGCGCGGTCGACATGAAGAACATGGACGCGATGATCCTGGCCGTGCTGAAGGCCTGGTCCCGGCAGGGCGTCCGGCCGCGGCGCGACCTCGTCATCGCCTTCACCGCCGACGAGGAGGCCAGCGCCGAGGACGGTTCGGGCTTTCTCGCCGACCGGCATCCGGGGCTGTTCGAGGGCTGCACCGAGGCCGTCGGCGAGTCGGGGGCGTTCACCTTCCACGACGGCTCCGGACGCGAGCTGTATCCCATCGCCGCGGGCGAGCGCGGCACCGGCTGGCTGAAGCTCACCGCGCGGGGGCGCGCCGGACACGGCTCCAAGGTCAACCGGGAGAACGCGGTGACGCGGCTGGCCGCCGCCGTCACCCGCATCGGCGAGCACGAGTGGCCGCTCCGGCTCACCCCGACCGTCCGCGCCGCCCTCACCGAACTCGCCGTGCTCTACGGCCTCGAGACCGACCTGCGCGACGTCGACGGCCTGCTGGAGAAGCTCGGCCCGGCCGCGGCCCTCGTCGAGGCGACCGTCCGCAACAGCGCCAACCCGACCATGCTGACCGCCGGTTACAAGGTCAACGTGATCCCCGGGGAGGCGGTCGCTTACGTCGACGGCCGGTATCTCGCAGGCTACGAGGAGGAGTTCCGCGCGACCCTCGACGAACTCACCGGCCCCGACGTCGACTGGGAGTTCCATCACCGCGAAGTCGCCCTCCAGGCCCCTTTGGACGTGCCCCTCTACGCCCGGATGCGCGCCGCCGTCGAGGAGTTCGCGCCCGAGGGGCATGTGGTGCCCTACTGCATGTCCGGCGGCACGGACGCCAAGCAGTTCTCGCGGCTCGGCATCACCGGCTACGGCTTCGCACCGCTGAAGCTCCCGAAGGGCTTCGACCACCAGGCCCTCTTCCACGGCGTCGACGAACGGGTCCCGGTGGAGGCGCTGCACTTCGGCGTCCGCGTCCTCGACCGCTTCCTGCGGACGGCCTAGATGATCGATTCCAAGGGGTCAGTGATCGTAGGCGGTCAGTGAGCGTAGGACGGGCTGTCCGGTGGCGTCGTTGTGCCATATCGCTGCTGTC
>NZ_JBFAKW010000122.1:0-28835 GCF_040655955.1 Streptomyces sp. NPDC050263
ACCCGGACAGAGTGCCGGACACGCGCCGCCCGGCACAGCACCCGGACGACGCGTCACATCACAACAGGGCAAACATTCCCTGCTACGGCACTAGAGTCCGAACAGGCCCGGATCCGTGGCGAGTTCCTTGAAGTAGCCCTGCGGGTTCTCGACCATCCGGCGCTTCTCCAGGTCCAACAGGCCGCCGACCGAGGTGAGTTCGGCCGAGACCGTGCCGTCCGCCTTGAGGACGGTCTGCTGGATCCGGAACGTCTTCCCGCTGCCCCACTCGAAGACGCAGGTGACGTCGACCTCGTCCCCGGCGAGGAGTTCACGCCGGTACCGGATGGTCGTCTCCAGGGCGACCGGGCCCACGCCCTTGCCGATCAGCCCGGCCTGGGTGATGCCGGCCGCTTGCAGCAGCGCCCAGCGAGCGTGTTCCGCGTAGTTGATGTACACGCTCTGGTTGAGGTGTCCCTGCACGTCGGTTTCGTATCCGCGGACGGTGACCCGGACGGAAAACGGCTCGCTCACTGTTTCCCCTTCACATCGACAGGCATCGATCTTGGCATGCCTTCTACACGCGGCGGGGGGAAGCCAGCAGATAGCGCTTCCTGGTCCGGCGATCGGTGTGCTCGCCGACCTGCCACCCCGCCCCCTCCAGTGTCGCCGCGCAGGCGGCCAGCGTCGCGCCGTCCGGCCCGTGCACGGCCACCGCTTCCGGCTGCGGGGTCGACCGCACGCGGTAGCCGTCCGTGCCCGTCGGCCCGGCGGGAGGGTGTCCGGCCGCCTCCAGGGCGAGCGCGGCGGCCCGCACGAGATGCGTGCGCTCCCAGTCGCAGGGCCGGTCCCTGCTGCCGTCCCGGTTGGTCATCCGGCGCAGCTCCAGCAGCCCCTGCCAGGCGCTGTGCACCTCGCGGACGCGGGCGGGACCGGCCGCCGACGCGTCCTCCTCACCGCCGATCCGCGCGGCGAAACCGCCGGTCTCCGCCGGCTTCGGCGACTCCCGCTCCGGGGACCCCGGCCCCAGGGACCCCGGCCCCAGGGACTCCGGCCCCGGGGACTCCGGCTCGGGACCGCGATCGTCCTCCCGCAGCCGATGCCCCGCCGGGGTCAGGAAGTGATCGTGCGGCGGGCGCGGGTGCCGGAACGCCAGCCCTCGCTTCACCAGCGCCGTGAGCTGCGCCTCCGTGCCCCGGAGCCGGCCCGTGACCGGTTCGGCGGCCTCGATCAGCCGCCGTTGCGCGGCGGACGGCGGTCGTGTCACGGCGAGCCCCCTCCCACTGCTGTACCCCACTGCCGTCCCCGGCGTCCGGGACCGACGGGACGACGGACAAGACGAACAAGACGGAGCGGACAGAGCAGGCAGAGCAGACAGAGCAATGGAACAGACGGATTGGATGGAACCGACGGAACAGCCAGTATCGCCGAGACGTCGGGTAGCTTTCCGCCGTGACAGCCGACGCCCGCAGCTTCAAGCAGCGCGAGGTCCCCCGGTCCGAAGTCCTCGCCGCCGTCGGCCGGTTCCGGGACGGCCACAAGATCAAGCACGTGACCGCCGCGCTCGACGAGATCGAGGACTACGAGGCCGACATCTGGCTGACCGACGGCGACCTGCACGTCCACGGCGACCTCGACCTGTACCGGGAGCGCGCCCACCTGCTGGTCGTGCTCGGCGACCTGGTGGTCGACGGCGGTTACGCCGACTACGACGACCCCGAGTCGTACCTGCTGGTCACGGGTGACATGAAGGCCCGGGACGTGGTGACCGCCGGCTGGCTGGAGGTCCACGGAGAGCTCCGCTCCGACCGGCTGATCGGCGACTACAACGACTGCGCCGCGTACATCGGCGGGGATGTGCGCACCGGCCTCTTCTACGGCGAGGAGCACCACTTCACCGTCGGCGGCGCGCTCACCGCCGATGCGGTGATCGGCCGGCCGCGGCTGGAGATCGCGCGGCAGCCCGTCGGGCTGGAGATGGACGATCCGCGTCTCCTGGAGCACCTCGACCGCGACCTGCTCCGCGTGTACGACGACACGGACGCGGACGGTCGCACGGTCACCTGCGTGGACGGCATCCGGGACTTCCGCGAGGTGAAACGCCGCGTCAGGGCAGGGCGCCCGCTCCGCGGCCCCGAGTAGCGCGCGAGTCTACGCCCCGGCTCCGACATTCCACCCGGAGATCACCGGCCGCCCGTGCTCCGTGCCCAGCCTGCTCAGCCTGCCCGTCGCGAGCTGGAACAGCGCCCCCGCCGAGGGGGCGAGCCCCAGGTAGCGCGCGGTCAGCACCCGCAGGACATGCCCGTGCGCCACGAGCACCACGTCACCGTCGGTGTCGGCGCCGGTGCCGACCCTGGCCAGGATCCGGTCGGCCCGCGCCCCGACCTGCTCGGCCGTCTCCCCGGGGTGGTCGGGCGGTCCCGGCGGGACCCCGTCGTCGAACAGGAACCAGCGGGGGCGCGTCCGCTGGATCTCGGCGGTCGTGACGCCCTCGTACGCGCCGTAGTCCCACTCGCGCAGATCGGCGTCGACGTGCGGCTCGCGCAGCCCGATCAGCTCGGCGGTCTCCCGCGCCCGCCGCAGCGGGCTGACGAACGCGGCGCCGACCCGGAGCCCCCGGAGCAGCGGCGCGAGCTGTTCCGCTTCCTTGCGTCCGTTCTCGGTCAGCGGGAGGTCCGTCCAGCCGGTGTGCCGCCCGGACCGCGACCACTCGGTCTCACCGTGCCGGACGAGAAGAAGATCATTCACGTTTTTCAGCGTACGACAGGACGGCCGACCCCTCCTACGCTCCGGCGACTACTGCCGGTACCCGCTGAGGAACCGCCCGATCCGGCCGATCGCGGTCTCCAGGTCGTCCGCGTGGGGGAGGGTGAGGATGCGGAAGTGGTCGGTGGTGGGCCAGTTGAAGCCGGTGCCCTGGACGACCTGGATCTTCTCCTGCAACAACAGGTCCAGGACGAACTTCTCGTCGTCGTGGATCGGATGCACCTTGGGGTCGATGCGCGGAAACGCGTACAGCGCGCCCTTGGGCTTCACGCAGGAGACGCCCGGGATCTCGTTGAGCTTCTCCCAGGCCACCTCGCGCTGGTCGTAGAGTCTGCCGCCCGGCACGGTCAGCTCGTGGATGGACTGGCGGCCGCCCAGCGCGGCCTGGATGGCGTACTGGGCGGGCGCGTTCGCGCACAGGCGCATGGAGGCCAGCATGGTGAGGCCCTCCAGGTAGTCCTTGGCGTGCTGCTTGGGACCGGTCACTACCAGCCAGCCCGAACGGAAACCCGCTACCCGGTACGTCTTCGACAGGCCGCAGAAGGTCAGGACGACCAGGTCGGGGGCGAGCGCGGCGGCCGAGTGGTGGACGGCGTCGTCGTAGAGGATCTGGTCGTAGATCTCGTCGGCGAAGACCATCAGGCCGTGCCGGCGGGCGAGGTCGAGGATGCCCTCGATGATCTCCTTGGGGTAGACCGCGCCGGTGGGGTTGTTCGGATTGATGATCACAACCGCTTTCGTACGGTCCGTGATCTTCGACGCCATGTCGGACAGGTCCGGGTACCAGTCGGCCTGCTCGTCGCAGAGGTAGTGCACCGCCTTGCCCCCGGCGAGCGTGGTGACCGCCGTCCACAGGGGGAAGTCCGGGGCCGGGATCAGGATCTCGTCGCCGTCCTCGATCAGCGCCTGGACGGCCATCGACACCAGCTCCGACACGCCGTTGCCGAGGAAGACGTCGTCCACGCCCACCTCCAGGCCCCGCTCCTGGTAGCGCTGGGCCACGGCGCGGCGGGCCGAGAGGATGCCGCGCGAGTCCGTGTAACCGTGTGCCTGCGGCAGCATCCGGATCATGTCCTGGAGGATCTCCTCCGGCGCCTCGAAGCCGAACGCCGCGGGGTTGCCGGTGTTCAGGCGCAGGACGCTGTGGCCCGCCGCCTCCAACGCGTTGGCGTGCTCGATCACCGGGCCGCGGATCTCGTAACAGACCTCGCTCAGCTTGTTCGACTGCCGGAACTCCATGCGCGCTCGCCCCTCCGGTTGGTGTGTTGCTTGGTTTTACCAAGTTCCAGCTTGGAAAGTCCAACGACATGTCTAGACTGCGTGCCATGTCACCTCGCCGAAGCTACGACCAGTACTGTTCCGCCGCCCGCGCGCTCGACACCGTCGGCGACCGCTGGACCCTGCTGATCGTCCGGGAGCTGCTCGCCGGCCCGCGCCGCTACACGGACCTGCATGCCGACCTTCCGGGGGTGAGCACGGACGTGCTCGCCTCGCGGCTGAAGGACATGGAGCGGGACGGGCTGACCACCCGACGTAGGCTGCCCCCGCCCGGCGCGGCCTACGTGTACGAACTCACCGCGCGAGGGCAGGAGTTGCTGCCCGTGCTCCAGGCGCTGGGAAAGTGGGGCGAAGCCGAACTCGGCGAGCGGCGGCCCACCGACGCGGTCCGGGCGCACTGGTTCGCGCTGCCCCTGCTGCGCGGGCTGGAGGGCGAGGGGCTCGTCGAAGTCCGCCTGGACGAGGGGGAGTTCCATCTGTTCGTCGGCGCGGACGGCGGCCCGGTATACGGTCACGGACCCGCGCCCGGTGAGCCCGACGCGCGGCTCGTCCTCGACGTGGACACCTGTATGGCCGTCGCCCAGGGGGAGTTGAGCGTTCTCGAAGCGGTGCGCGCCGGGCGGGTCGACGTGAGCGGTGACGGCGCCCTGGCCAAGGCGCTGCGCGAGGCGGAGGACAGCGTTACTGCATGACTGCATGACTGCATGACTGCATGACTGCATGACTGCATGACGCATGACGGCATGACAGAAGGCCCACCGGTGTGTCCTGGTGGGCCTTCTGATGGGACATCGGCTAATGCGTCGGCCGAGGCGGTGTCACGCGCCCGGTGGTACGTGCCTCGGGCGGCCCGTTCCGCGCGTCAGCGTGTAGCCGCCGATGCCGGCCAGCGCGGCCAGCACCGCGCCGAGCGAGGTCCACACCCAGCGGTCGGACCACCAGCCGGACGCCCAGCCGTCGTCCGGCTCGATGCTCGACAGCACGGCCGAGGCCGACGAGTCGTCCTCGGCCTCCGCCGCGTCGGACGTGACCGCGATGCCCGGAACCAGGGGCTTCGCCAGCGAACCGTCGACGGCCGCGGAGCCCCCGATGTCCTTGGAGTCCACCCGCAGTTCGGCGCCGACCGGGAGGCCCAGATCGGACGCCTTGAGGTCGAGGACCGTCAGCCGGACGTAGTAGGTGCCCGGCAGCGGGTCGTCCGCCCACGGCTCCGACCAGGCGCGGACCGTGCGCAGCACGCAGGCCAGTTCGACGGAGGTCGCGGCCGCGGCGGCGGTACGCGTCTGGGCGCCGTACTGGCAGGCCTGCCGGCGCCGCAGGCCGTCGTAGACGTCGACCTGCCAGGTCTGCGCGGTGTGGGTCTGAGGCAGCTTCACCGTCGCCTTGACGGTGGGGCGCTGGCCCGAGTCCGCCGGGAACGACCAGTACAGGTAGTCGCCCGCGGAGCCGTTCGCCGTGGCCGTCTGGCCCTGGTCGATCTCGGTCGCCGTACGGAACGACGTGCCGGCCTCGGTGGGCGCGGAGCCGTCGCCGTCGCCGGACGGGCTCGCGGACGGGGTGGAGTCGGCCGCGGCCGGTGCGACCGCCGGCCCGAGCATCAGCCCGAGGCCCAGCAGCGCGCCGCTCAACACACGTGTGATCCGCATCAGTTGGTCCTCCAGACCGCAACCCGCCAGCGCGACACCCAGCCCCACAGGACACCCGCGAGGAAGCCGACGAGCACCAGGACGCCGAGCAGCCACCAGCCGCGGCCGAGCCCGAAGGAGGCCACGTCGCTCGCCTGGGAGGGGCCGTCGACCACGTCGACGGTGAGTTCGAGCGGCATGCCCGGCGTGGTCTTCACACCGGCAGCCGCCGAATAGGAGTTGGTCACCTGGACGCACACCGTCTCGGCGGGAGCGTCATCGTCGTCGCCCTCCGCCCTCGGGTAGCGCAGACCGGTCGAGATGACGTCGGTACGGCCGTTGCCCGCCGCCTCGCCGCGCACGATCTCCCGGCCGTGCACGGTGACCGCGCGCAGCAGCACCCCGTAGTCGGGGTTCATGGCCCGGTCCGCCGACACGCTGACCGAGGCCCGCAGTTCCTGGCCCGGCTCGACGTCGACCTTGTACCAGCGCTCCTGGCCGAACTCCTCGCGGTCGGTGTACAGACCCGACTTCAGCGTGGGCGCCTTGGCGCAGGAGGCCGCGCCTTCGGTGGCGACCGGAGTCACCACCGGGTCGGCGGCCCGGTCGACCAACTGATTGACGCGGTCGGTGAGTTCGTCGGTGTGCTCCACCGACGTGTAGGTGCCGCCGGTCGCCTCGGCGATGCAGCTGAGCTGCTGACGCATCTTGACGTTGGGCACCAGGCCGAGGGTGTCGATGGTCAGGCCGATGCCCTTGGCCGCGATCTCCCGGGCCACCTCGCACGGGTCGAGCGGGGCACAGGTGTCCTCGCCGTCGCTGATCAGCACGATCCGCTTGGAGCCGGTGCCGCCGTCGAGGTCGTCGGCGGCCTTCAGCAGGGCGGGGCCGATCGGCGTCCAGCCGGTCGGCGACAGGGTCGCCACGGCCGTCTTCGCCTCGGTCCGGTCCAGCGGGCCGACCGGATAGAGCTGTGCGGTGTCCTTGCAGCCCGTCTTCTGGTCGTCGCCCGGGTAGTTGGCGCCCAGGGTGCGGATGCCGAGCAGGACGTTCTCCGGGGTCGCGTCGAGCACCTCGTTGAACGCCTGCTTGGCCGCGGCCATCCGCGTCCCGCCGTCCATGTCCTTGGTCCGCATCGAACCGCTGACGTCGAGGACCAAATTGACCTTGGGCGCGGTGGCGGTGGTCTCGTCGGCTACCGCCCCGGCCGGGAACGCGATCCCGGCCGTCAGCGCGGCGAGCAGGGCGCATACGCCCGCCGCCAGCCGTTGTGTTCTGATCATCGGCGGATCCTATTGATCAGAGGCGTCCCGCCACAAAACGAAGGTCAGCCCACGTCCACGCCCAGCGGGTTGGGCAGCAGCGCCCACCGGTCCCCGGGCACGCCCGGCGACAGCCGCATCAGCGTCAGCGCCTTCGTGGGCAGCGGCTCCTCGCGCAGCGCCCCGAGGTCCGGGGTGGGCGGGAGATCCCGTACGGCCGTCTCCAGGGCCGCCCGCAGGACCCTACGGCTGCCGGCGGTACCGGCGAGCGCGCCCGCCACCAGGGAGCCGAACAGCTTGCGTCGCAGCGCCGTGACGTCGTCGGTGAGGATCCGGGCGGGCAGGTCGTCGGGGAGCGGGATGCCGTGCCGGGCCAGCCGGGCCGGGCTGACCCGGATGTCGGCCAGGTCGCGGTAGACCAGCCGCAGCGGGGCCCCCGACGCCGACAGCACCACCAGCAGGTTCTGCCCGTGCGCCTCCAACGCCACGCCCAGCTCCAGCAGTCGCAGCCCGACGGTGAGCGCCAGACGCGCGAACTGCGCCAACCAGGCCGGGGAGCCGGGCAGTTCGGTGCCGGCGAGAGCGGCCACCGGGACGACGCGCTCGCCCGGCGCGCCGTAGGCGGCCGGCGACTCGCGCAACACGGCCGCCAGATCGGGGGAGTCGGCGGTCGCCGCGCCCAGGGTGCGGGTCATGTGCAGCAGGCCGTACGCGCGCGGCGTCAACGTCTCCGCGAACTCCGACAGGGCCGCGGACGCCACGATGGAACCGACCGAGATGTCCCGCACCGAGGACGTCAGCCGGGTGCTCAAGGCCGTCTTGACATGCGGACCGTCGACGAGGGCGAGCGTGCGCAGCGACATCAGCGGATGCGCCGGGGCCCCCGCCTCGCAGGAGCGCTTGAGCACGTGCGCCGCCTGCCACGGGTGCACCGGGATCACCAGCCGCGACCCGTCCCGCAGCTGCGACGGCCACTCGCCCGACACCAGGCACTCGTCGGCCGGCACCGGCAGCAGGCCCAGCCGCACCGTCGGCCGGTGCTCGGGCCCGTACGCCAGCTGCTCGGCCACCGTGAAGCCGGGCCGCGAACGGCAGTTGGGGTGGTACGGATGCCCGTCGACGACCCGCTGCTCCCACTCCCAGTCGTGCTCCGGCCACTCCCGCGGGTCCTTCAGCGAGGTGTCGTGGGGGTCCTGCCCGGCCCGTGACAGCGCCAACGAGGCGACACTGTGGGCGAGTTCGACGGACAGGCCCGCGCCGTGCGGCACCGCCAGCTCCGTCATGAGCCGTGCGGGATCGTCGTACGCCACGTCGTCGAGCCGCACCTCCGTCACATAGGAGGCGGTCGCGTACGGGTCCGCGCGCGGGCCGTGGAGACGGCGGCCGTCGCCCAGTGTGAGCAGGCTCTCGCCCCCGCGTTCCGTCCGCTGCGCGACCCAGGGCAGCGGTTCATGGACGAGGGCCCGCCACAGCCGGGTCAGCACGGCCGCCCTGGCCCCCGGCAACGCGGCCGCGAACCGGGGACCGAGAGCGGGGCGTACGACGGCCAGTTCTTCGGCCAGCTCGGACTCGGCGCTGGAGGAACGGTGCACGGGTGGGCTCCTGGGGTACGGGTACGACGTCACGGAGGGGCCGTGACGACGGCGATACTGATCGTCTCCGCTCAGAAGAACCGTAGGGAACGAGGAAACCAGTGGATCGCGTGGACCTCATCCCCCCGCCCGCCCAGGCCGTCGCGCCCGCCCAGGCCGTCGCGCCCGCTGAGGCCGAGGCCGACGCCTACGCCGCCGCGCCGCTGCTCAACTGCCTGCTGCGCGAGATCGGCGAAGAGCTGCCCCCGATGCCCGCAGACGCCCGGCCCGCCGGCGCCGACCGGCGGCTCGTCTACCGGCTGCCCGGCAGCGGCCGGCTGCTGCGCGTGCGCGGGGCCCGGCGGCCGGCCGAGCCCGAGGTGGCCGCGGCGGGCGCCTGGCGCCGCCTCGGCCACGAGGAACTCGTCGAGCTGGTCGCCGAGGAGCTGCGCCGGCACACCGGGCTGCCCAACCACGAGCTGCCCGCCGAGATGATCGACAGCAGGGACGCGGTGGCCGCGCTGCTCGGCGCACGCGCGTGTGCCGCCCCGCCCGCCGACCCCTACCGGCGCTCCGAACAGTGCCTGCTCACCGGCCACCCCCACCACCCCGCCCCCAAGGCGCGCGGCGGCGGCCCGCCCGCCCGCTGGCTGCCCTACGCCCCGGAGGCGTACGCCCGCTTCCCGCTCGTCCTGCTGGGCGTGCGCGAGGACACCGTCGTCGAGGAGGGCGACACCTCGGCGCTGGACGCCCTCGGCGCGGCCCCGCCCGGCTACCGGCTGCTGCCCGCCCACCCCTGGCAGCTCGACCTCGTCGACCTCACGCAGGCCTTCGCCGACGGCCGTCTGGTCCGGCTCGGCACGACCGACTTCGAGGCCTGGCCGACGGCCGCCGTGCGCACGCTGTACGCGCCCGAGCGGGACCTGTGTCTGAAGTTCAGCCTCGACGTCCGCATCACCAACGACATCCGCCGGCTGTGGCGGCACGACCTGCTGGCCCTGCGCCGCACCGACGCGGCGGCCGTCCGCGCCTTCGAGGCGATCGGCGGCCCGGCGGCCTGGCTGAGCGACCGCGGCTACCGCACCGCCGACTTCGCCTTCGAGGAGCTCGCCGTCCTGGTCCGCGACGGACTGGACGGCCGTCTGCTGCCCGGCGCGACCCCGCTGCTCGCCGCGGGCCTGGTGGAGGGCTTCGAGGGCAGCCCGCTCGCCGCGGCGCAGGACCCGGCGGCCTGGTGGGAGGCCTACCTGGCCGTCGTCGTCCCGCCGGCGCTGGCGGCCTTCGCCGACCACGGCGTCGTCCTGGAGGCGCATCTGCAGAACACGCTGGTCGCCGTCGACGCCGACGGCACCCCCGTGCAGGCCCTGTACCGGGACGCCGAGGGCGTGAAGCTGCTGGCGGACGTGGAGCGGGCGGCCGGCTGGGAGCGGCTGGTGTACTGCCTGGTCGTGAACCACCTGTGCGAGATCGCCGCGGCCCTCGCCGAGCGGTGTCCCGGCCTCGACCCCTGGCCCGCCGTGCGCCGCGAACTGGCCCGCCACGACCTCCCCGAGGCGGCGGCCCTGCTGACCTCGCCCACGCTGCCCGGCAAGACCAACCTGCTGCTGCGCTGGACGGGCGCGGACGGCGCCGACGCCCGCTACCTGCCGCTGCCGAACCCGCTGGTCGGGTGACGGCTGGCTTACCCTGGCCGGTGTGCTGCGCCATGTGACTGCTGTTCGATACGTGAACCCGCTGAGGTCGGGCGGGTCGGTGCCCGCCGTCGTCGAGGCCGACGACCTGGGGACGTACGTCGTCAAGTTCACCGGGTCCGCGCAGGGCCGCAAGGCGCTGGTGGCCGAGGTGATCGTCGGCGAGCTGGCGCGTGCCCTCGGGCTGCGCTTCCCCGAGCTGGTCCTGGTGCACTTCGACCCGGCGATCGCCGACGGCGAGCCCCACCAGGAGGTACGGGAACTCCACGGCGCCAGCGCGGGCCTCAACCTCGGCATGGACCACCTGCCGGGCGCGCGCGACTTCACCCCCGAGGCCGCGAAGACGTTCCCGGTCGACGCGCTGGAGGCGGGCCGGATCGTCTGGCTCGACGCGCTGACCGTGAACGTCGACCGCACGGTCCACAGCTCGAACCTGATGATCTGGCCGACGCTCGGGATCGCACCCCCACGCCTCTGGCTGATCGACCACGGCGCCGCGCTGGTCTTCCACCACCGCTGGGACGGCTCGGACCCCACGAAGCGGTACGACTTCCGGCAGCACGCCCTCGGCCACTACGCCCCGGACGTACGCGCGGCGGACGCGGAACTGGCGCCGAAGGTGACCCGGGAGCTGCTGACGGACATCGCCGCCGAGGTCCCGGACGCCTGGCTGGCCGGAGAGGAGGGTTTCGCGACGCCGGACGACATCCGGGCGGCGTACGTGGACTACCTCCACGCGCGCGTGCGGGCCTCCGCGGCCTGGCTCCCCACCGACTTCCCCACCCGGGAGGAACTCGCCGCCGAGGATGCCCTCAGGGCGGCGCGTACCCAGCAAGGCCGCCCGAAATGGCTGAAGCGGGTCCCCGACCTGCACGGCAAGCCGGCGGCGGAACAGGATTGGTCGGTGCACCTCGGATGAGCCCCGTCGTACAGATCGAGTACTGCACCCAGTGCCGCTGGCTGCCCCGCGCGGCCTGGCTGGCGCAGGAGCTGCTCACCACCTTCGAGACCGAGCTGACCGAGCTGTCGCTCAAGCCCAGCACCGGCGGCGTCTTCGTCGTCCGGGTCGACGGGGAGGTCGTCTGGGACCGCCGCGAGCAGGGCTTCCCGGAGCCGACGGCGGTCAAGAGGCTGGTACGCGACCGAGTGGCCCCGGGGAAGTCCCTGGGCCACTCGGACAAGCCTGCGCAGGACGACGTCGGCCCTTGAGCCTCGGCCGTTGAGCCTCAGCCCTTGAGCTGCTCGTACGCGGGCAGGGTGAGAAAGTCCGCGTAGTCCTCGTCGAGGGAGACCGTCAGCAGCAGGTCGTGGGCCTGCTGCCAGTGGCCGGAGGCGAAGGCCTCCTCGCCGATCTCCGCGCGGATCGTGGCCAGTTCCTCGGCGGCGACCTTGCGGGCCAGCTCGGGCGTGGCGAGTTCGCCGTTCTCGAACTCGACGCCGGCGTTGATCCACTGCCAGATCTGCGAACGCGAGATCTCGGCGGTGGCCGCGTCCTCCATGAGGTTGAAGATGGCGACCGCGCCGAGGCCGCGGAGCCAGGCCTCGATGTAACGGATGCCCACCTGAACGGCGTTGACCAGACCCGGGTAGGTCGGCACGGCCTTCAGCGAGTCGACGGCGATCAGGTCGGCCGCCTCGACGTGGACGTCGTCGCGGAGCCGGTCCTTCTGGTTCGGCCTGTCGCCGAGGACCTTGTCGAAGGACTCCATGGCGATCGGGACCAGGTCGGGGTGGGCGACCCAGGAGCCGTCGAAGCCGTCGCCCGCCTCACGGTCCTTGTCGGCGCGCACCTTCTCGAAGGCGACCTTGTTGACCTCCGCGTCCCGGCGGGACGGGATGAAGGCCGCCATGCCGCCGATCGCGTGCGCGCCGCGCTTGTGGCAGGTGCGGACGAGGAGTTCGGTGTACGCCCGCATGAACGGGGCCGTCATCGTGACGGCGTTGCGGTCCGGGAGGACGAACTTGGCGCCGCCGTCCCGGAAGTTCTTGACGATGGAGAACAGGTAGTCCCAGCGGCCCGCGTTCAACCCCGAGGCGTGGTCGCGGAGTTCGTAGAGGATCTCCTCCATCTCGTACGCGGCCGTGATCGTCTCGATGAGCACGGTGGCGCGGACGGTGCCCTGCGGGATGCCCACGTAAGTCTGCGCGAAGACGAAGACCTCGTTCCAGAGACGGGCCTCCAGGTGCGACTCCGTCTTCGGGAGGTAGAAGTACGGGCCCTTGCCGAGGTCGAGCAGGCGCTGCGCGTTGTGGAAGAAGTACAGGCCGAAGTCGACGAGGGCGCCCGGGACCTGGGTGCCGTCGGGGGCGACCAGGTGGCGTTCGTTCAGGTGCCAGCCGCGCGGGCGCATGACGACCGTGGCGAGCTCGGCGGCGTCCTTCAGCGCGTACGACTTCCCGGACCGCGGATCGGTGAAGTCGATGTTCCGGGTGTAGGCGTCCGCCAGGTTGAGCTGCCCCAGGACGACGTTCTCCCAGGTCGGCGCCGAGGCGTCCTCGAAGTCCGCGAGCCAGACCCGGGCGCCCGAGTTGAGGGCGTTGACCGTCATCTTGCGGTCGGTCGGGCCGGTGATCTCGACCCGGCGGTCGTCCAGGGCGGCGGGGGAGGGGGCCACCTTCCACGAGTCGTCCGCGCGGATCGCGGCGGTCTCCGGGAGGAAGTCGAGCGTGGAGGTGCGGGCGATCTCGGCGCGGCGCTCCGCCCGGCGGGCGAGAAGCTCGTCACGACGCGGCGTGAACCGCCGGTGCAGCTCGGCCACGAAGGCGAGCGCCGCCTCGGTGAGGACCTCCTCCTGCCTCGGCAGGGGCTCGGCGTCGACGATGGCCAGCGGGGACGGCGCTGGTGCGGACATGAGCGGTCACTTCCTTCAGCGTGCGTGGCACCGGGTGCCCTTCTGATCAATGGATACTAGTTTCCTCATCGTGGAAGTTCAATCGTTTGTTGACGTCAAGATTCTTCCGGGCCCGGGGCAGGGCCGGTGGGGCCGGTGGGACCGGTGAGGCGGGCGAGATCCTCGGGGGTGTCGATGTCGTACGGCTCGGCCACGTCCCCGCACTCCACGAGCGTGACGGTCGCCGCGTGCTCCTTGAGGTAAGCGCGCGCACCCCGGTCCCCGCTCGCGCTCGCCGCGACGCCTGCCCAGTGGGCCGACCCGAACAGCACGGGATGGCCGCGCAGACCCTCGTAGGCCGCCGCCGCGAGCGAGCGCTCGTCCTCGAACGCGGCGAGCACCCGGGCCACGGCCCGCGGCCCGATGCCCGGCTGGTCGACGAGCGAGACCAGCGCCGCCCGCGCCCCCGACCCGGCGAGCGAGCCGAGGCCGACGCGCAGCGAGGCGCCCATGCCCTGCTCCCACTCCGGGTTCTCCACCACCGCGCACCCCTCCAGCCGCGCCCGCTCCCGTACGGCGTCGGCGGCGGCCCCCAGCACCACGTGCACGCGCGTGCAGCCGCCCGCCCGCAGCACGCCCACCGCGTGCTCCACGAGCGGCCGCCCCCGGTGCTCGAGCAGCGCCTTGGGCCGCCCGCCGAGCCGCCGGCCGCCGCCCGCCGCGAGGAGCAGACCGACGACCCGGCCCTCGGTGTCCGCGGCGGCCGGGGCTTCGTATTGCGTCATGCGTCCTGCATACCCGACGTGGGACTGAATTTCCGTCCGCGCAGTGGCGGATCCGGCATCGGGTGGCGTTTACTGACCCGCGCGTCCTTCGGCGCTCGACCGGCGCCATGGGGGACGCGGGGTGGGAACACACGCGCGCGTACTCGCGCGCGCGGGTGCGGGCCAGGGGGGAGTGCTGTGTTGCGAAGCTTGGGGCAGAGGGCGCAGAGGGCAGTGACCGGCAGCGACGAGGATCCGAGAGTGGCGGAACTGCGGACCGCGGTGTCCCGGCTGCGCCGCGAGCTCGCCGCGCACCCGGCCGAGTTCCCGGACCGGGTCATCGCCGAGGACGAACTGGCCGCTCTCGCCGCGATGGCCGCGCACGGCATCCCGGAGATTCCCCGGTTACGCCGGTCGCTGTTGCTGATCGCCGGGGCCATCGGCTCCATGAGCGCCCTGTCCCGCGGACTGTCGGAAGTGCGCAGCGCGGTGGAGCTGTTCGGCGAGTCGCCGCGCCGCTGAGTCGTGGTGGCGGTGCCGAGCGGTGGCCGACGTGGGCTCAGATGTCGCAGGCCAGCTCGTAGGCGCCGCTCTGCATGTCGTCGCACAGGGCTCGGCAGGCGGCGAGCCGCACGGCGAACTCGGGTGAGGCCTGCCAGGCGCGCATCGATTCGACGTCCTGCCAGGCGGCGAAGGATTTGAAGGAGTTGGGGGCCGTGAGGTCGCGGATCAGGCGAGCCCCGATGAAGCCCTCGTTGGACTCTTTGGTCCAGGTGAGGAACTCCCGCCAGCGTTCGATGAATTCGTCGCCCTGGCCCGGCTTGACCTGCCAGTCGCCCGAAGACCAGTACTTGCTGTCCTGAAGCATGGCGCACACCTCGCTTCGCTCGGATTCCCCCGATCTCAGGCTAACCGCCACCTGCCCACGCCGCTCCCGGACAGCCTCCGGGCCACCCGTGCACGCCCTACACCGTCGGACCCGAGCTGCTCAGCGCCTCCGACAGCTCCACCGCCACCTGTTGGAGCACCGGCACGATCCGCTCCGTGGCCGACTCCGTGACGCGGCCCGCCGGGCCGGAGATGGAGATGGCCGCGGCGGTGGGGGAGTCGGGCACCGACACCGCGAGACAGCGGACGCCGATCTCCTGTTCGTTGTCGTCGACCGCGTATCCGGCGCGGCGCACCGCGGCGAGCGCGGCGAGGAAGCCGTCGGCCGTGGTGATCGTCTTCTCGGTGGCGGCGGGCATGCCGGTGCGGCCGAGCAGGGCGCGCACCTCGGCGTCCGGGAAGCCCGCGAGCAGGGCCTTGCCGACGCCCGTGGAGTGCGGCAGGACGCGGCGGCCGACCTCGGTGAACATCCGCATCGAGTGCTTGGACGGCACCTGCGCCACGTACACGATCTCGTCGCCGTCGAGCAGCGCCATGTTCGCCGTCTCGCCGGTCTCCTCGACCAGTCGGGCCAGATAGGGGCGGGCCCAGGTGCCCAGCAGCCGGGCGGAGGACTCGCCGAGCCGGATCAGCCGCGGGCCGAGCGCATAGCGGCGGTTGCTCTGCTGGCGGACGTAGCCGCAGGCCACCAGGGTGCGCATCAGACGGTGGATGGTGGGCAGCGGCAGCCCGCTGCTCGCGGACAGCTCGCTCAGCCCCACCTCGCCGCCCGCGTCAGCCATCCGCTCGAGCAGATCGAAGGCGCGCTCGAGGGACTGGACCCCTCCGCCGGCGGACTTGGCGGAGTCGGTGGTGCTGGCGCTGGACGTCGGCACGGCGCGTTCCTCTCGAAACTGGCGGTTCGCATCTGACGGTTCGAAACTGGCGGGAGGGGCTGAAGCCTACCCGGCGGTCGGTTGACTCCTCGCTGGTGGATAGCTACGTTCTGCTTGTCGGAATACTAATTCCGCCTTGTGGAAACGTCCAGTGTGTCGGAAGCGGGCGTTCCCTGCAGAAGCGCGCCCTTGACGGTGTGCGGACGGGAGTGAAGACTCCTTCAACGGAATGTTGAACAGAGAGGGGTCCGGGTGTCCGACGCTGAAGCTGACCTGGTGCTGCGCTCGACGAGGGTCATCACTGCCGAAGGGACGCGTCCCGCGGCGGTCGCGGTCGCCGCCGGCACGATCACGGCCGTCCTCCCGTACGACGCCCCCGTCCCCGAGGGCGCCCGCCTGGAGGACTTCGGCGACGACGTCCTGCTGCCCGGGCTGGTCGACACCCACGTGCATGTCAACGACCCCGGCCGCACGCACTGGGAGGGCTTCTGGACCGCCACCCGCGCGGCGGCGGCCGGCGGCATCACCACCCTCGTCGACATGCCCCTGAACTCCCTGCCGCCGACGACGACCGTCGACAACCTCCGCGTCAAGCGGGAGGTCGCCGCCGACAAGGCGCACATCGACGTCGGCTTCTGGGGCGGCGCCCTGCCCGACAACGTCAAGGACCTGCGGCCGCTGCACGACGCCGGCGTCTTCGGCTTCAAGGCGTTCCTCTCCCCGTCGGGCGTGGACGAGTTCCCGCACCTCGACAGGGACGCCCTCGCCCGGTCGCTGGCCGAGACAGCCGGCTTCGACGGCCTGCTGATCGTGCACGCCGAGGACCCGCACCACCTGGAGGCGGCCCCGCAGACGGGCGGCCCCAAGTACGCCGACTTCCTCGCCAGCCGCCCGCGCGACGCCGAGGACACGGCGATCGCGGGCCTCATCGCCCAGGCGAAGCGCCTCCACGCGCGTGTGCACGTGCTGCACCTCTCGTCGAGCGACGCGCTGCCGCTGATCGCCGCCGCCAAGGCGGAGGGCGTCCGCATCACGGTGGAGACGTGCCCGCACTACCTGACCCTCACCGCCGAGGAAGTCCCGGACGGCGCCAGCGAGTTCAAGTGCTGCCCGCCCATCCGCGAGTCCGCCAACCAGGACCTGCTGTGGCAGGCGCTGGCGGACGGCACGATCGACTGCGTCGTCACCGACCACTCGCCGTCCACGGCCGACCTGAAGACGGCCGACTTCGCGACCGCGTGGGGCGGCATCTCGGGGCTGCAGCTCAGCCTGGCGGCGGTGTGGACCGAGGCGCGCAGACGCGGCCACGGCCTGGAGGACGTCGTGCGGTGGATGTCCGCCCGGACGGCCGCGCTCGTGGGCCTGTCGCAGAAGGGCGCGATCGAAGCGGGCCGCGACGCCGACTTCGCCGTCCTCGCCCCCGACGAGACCTTCACCGTCGACCCGGCCGCCCTCCAGCACCGCAACCGCGTCACGGCCTACGCCGGCAAGACCCTGTACGGCGTGGTGAAGTCCACCTGGCTGCGCGGCGAACGCATCGTGGCGGACGGCGTGTTCACCGAGCCGAAGGGGCGACTCCTCACCCGCACTCCCTGATGCCCCCACCCGCACCGGCCGACTACCGAAAGGCAGACCTGATCACCGTGACGGCGATACAGAGCTTCACCGGCGACGCGAACCCCTACGGCGGCGGCGACCCGTACGCGGACCACCGCACCGCCGACTTCCCCTTCACGCACCACGCCAACCTCGCCGACCGGCAGCTCGGCGCTGCGGTCATCGCCGCCAACGACGAGTTCTTCGCACAGCGCGAGAACCTGCTGCTGCCGCACCCCGCCGAGTTCGACCCGGAGCACTTCGGGCACAAGGGCAAGATCATGGACGGCTGGGAGACGCGTCGCCGCCGGGGCGCCTCCGCCGACCACCCGTGGCCGACCGCCGAGGACCACGACTGGGCGCTGGTCCGGCTCGGCGCGCCCGGCGTGATCCGGGGCATCGTCGTCGACACGGCCCACTTCCGCGGCAACTACCCGCAGGCCGTGTCCGTCGAGGGCACGTCGGCGCCGGGCTCCCCGTCCCCCGAGGAACTCCTCGGCGACGACGTGAAGTGGACGACGCTCGTCCCGCGCACGCCGGTCGGCGGGCACGCGGCGAACGGTTTCTCCGTGTCGGTGGAGCAGCGCTTCACCCACCTGCGGGTCAACCAGCACCCCGACGGCGGCATCGCGCGCCTGCGCGTGTACGGCGAGGTCGTCCCCGACCCCGAGTGGCTGGCCGTGCTGGGCGCCTTCGACGTCGTCGCCCTGGAGAACGGCGGCCGGGCCGAGGACGCGTCGAACCTCTTCTACTCCCCCGCGTCGAACACCATCCAGCCGGGCCGCTCCCGCAAGATGGACGACGGCTGGGAGACCCGCCGCCGCCGTGACACGGGCCACGACTGGATCCGCTACCGGCTGGCCGCCCAGGCGCAGATCCGCGCGCTGGAGATCGACACCGCGTACCTGAAGGGCAACAGCGCCGGCTGGGCCTCGGTGTCGGTCAAGGACGGCGAGAGCGGCGAGTGGACGGAGATCCTGCCGCGCACCCGGCTCCAGCCCGACACCAACCACCGCTTCGTCCTGCCGACCCCGGCCGTCGGCACGCACGCGCGCGTGGACATCTACCCCGACGGCGGCATCTCCCGCCTGCGCCTGTTCGGCTCCCTCACGGACGCGGGCACCGCGGAGCTGACCGCCCGCCACCAGGAACTGGGCGGCTGACCAGGCCTGCGCCCGCGTGAACACCCCCGTGGGGACCGGGTGTTCACGGGGCGGACGGGCGAGCGGTACTACCGCACCACCCGCCGACGAGGCCGCCGACGGAGGTCCTGCACCGTCCTCACGCGGCGTGTCCGCCGTCCACGGCGAACTCGGCGCCCGTGACGTAGCCGGCCGTCGCGAGGTGCGCGACCGTCGCGGCCACCTCCTCCGCACGGCCGAAGCGGCCCAGCGCGGTCATCGTCGCCTGGGCGGCCGCGTACGGGCCGGCCGCCGGGTTCATGTCCGTGTCGATCGGGCCCGGGTGGACGAGGTTGGCCGTGATGCCGCGCGGGCCCAGCTCCCGCGCCAGCGCCTTGGTCAGCCCTGCCAGGGCCGACTTGCTCATCGCGTAGAGCGTGCCGCCGGGGCCGGGCACCCGCTGTGTCATGCAGCTGCCGATCGTGATGATCCGGCCGCCGCCCGTCATCCGCGCGGCGGCCGTCTGCGAGGCCAGGAACACCCCGCGCACGTTCACCGCCAGCACCCGGTCGACCTCGGAGAGGCCGAGCTGGTCCAGCGGGCCGAGGACGCCGACGCCCGCGTTGTTCACCAGCACGTCGAGACCGCCCAGCGCCTCCGCCGCCCGGTCCACCGCCCCGGCGGCCTCCGCGGGGTCCGCAGAGTCCGCGCGCAGGGCCACCGCCCGCCGTCCCAGGGCCGTCACGGCCCGTACGACGTCGTCGGCCGCCTCCTTGCCGTTCCGGTACGTCACCGCCACGTCCGCGCCCTCCCGGGCGAGCCGCAGGGCCGTCGCGGCCCCGATCCCGCGACTGCCGCCGGTGACGAGGGCCGCCTTGCCGTGCAGAGTTCCGTGCGTCGTGGTCATTTTGTAGGTCGTCGTCATGCCTCCATCCCAGCCGCCGGGGCCCGGCGGCGCTGGCGGCCGACGGACATCGACATCGCCCCGGCCGGTCGCGGGGGCGGGACCGATGAGTTGCGGGTGCCGGTGGGGTCTGAGGTGATGAGAGACGGACCCACTCCAGAAAGCAGGCACTCGTCATGGGCAAGCTGGTCCACACCGTCTTCGTCACCCTCGACGGCGTCCACCAGGCTCCCGGCGGCCCCGAGGAGGACACCCGCGGCGGCTTCGCGCACGGCGGCTGGAGCTTCCCGTACGGCGACGAGGACTTCGCAGCGTTCATGACCGGAGTCTTCGGCGGCGTCGGCGCGTTCCTCCTCGGCCGCCGGACGTACGACATCTTCGCGGGGTACTGGCCGAAGGTCACCGACCCGGCCGACCCGATCGCGGGCAAGTTGAACGCGCTGCCGAAGCACGTCGTCTCCAGGACCCTCGTCGACCCCGCCTGGGAGGGCAGCGCCGTGGTCCGCGGCGACGACCTCGCCAAGGAGGTCACCGCTCTCAAGGAGAGCACCGACGGCGAGCTCCAGGTCCACGGCAGCGGCGCGCTGGCCCGCTCGCTGTTCGCGCAGGACCTCGTGGACACCCTTCACCTGCTGACGTTCCCCGTCGTGCTCGGCTCGGGCCTGCGTCTGTTCGCCGAGGGCTGCCCGCCCACGGCGTTCCGGCACACCGGCGGCCTGATCACCGCCGCGGGCGTCTCCGTCCAGACCTACGACCTCGAAGGCAGGCCCCGCTACGGCTCGTACGAACTCCCGGACAAGGGGTAGCCGCAGGTCGACCGCCCAGCGTCATCCCGCGTAGCCCGCTTCAGGCGACGTGGACCTGATCGCGGGCATCCCGCCACGCCCGGGTGGCCCAGTACAGATCGTCGGGGTCCTCGATGAGTTCCAGATAGAGGCCGAGCTCGGCATAGGTGTCGAGGAAGGCGACTCGGACACTGCCGAACCGGCCGGACATCGCCACGTCGAAGCCGTCGCGCCGGGCCGCGGCCAGCGAAGCGTGGAGGTCGGCGACGAGATACCCGAAGTGGTGTGGTCCGGCACCGTGTTCTGCGAAGAACTCGTGCTGGATGCTGGTACCCGCCAACGGCTGCATCAGCTCGATCTGCATGTTGCCGCTGCGGGCGTAACCAAGCGCGAGCCCGCCCGGGACGGTCTCGCCGCGCAGGGTCCACTTCTGTTCCATCCGGAACTCGGTGAACTCGCCGCAGCCGAGCGCCGTGCGCATGGCCTCTTCACCGACCTTCAGGTCGGACACCACCCACGCCTGCTGGAACAGGCTCGCGCCCAGGCGGCCCGTCAGCGTTCCGATGCCGGTCTCCGACTTGACGTCCATCGCGGACTCCTCGCTGTGGTCGACCGGTTGGCATGGCCCGCCATCGGTCCGCTAGGCTCAGCACTGAACAGGAGTTCAACACAATGCTCCAAGAGCGTCAAGGAGATGATGACGGTGAGTGGCACACGCCGCAGTACGACCGACAACTCCGAGACGCGCAAGGCACTGCTCGACGTGACCGAGCGCCTGATGCGGGAAGAGGGCTACGCGGCGGTGAGCTCGCGCCGGGTGGGCCGCGAGGCCGGGGTGACACCCGCGTTGGTCCACTACTACTTCGCCACCCTCGACGATCTGTTCCTCGCCGTCTTCCGTCAGGGCGCGGAGAAGAACCTGAGCAGGCACGCCCGGGTGCTCGAATCTCCGCAACCACTGCACGCACTGTGGGAGTTCAGCATCGAGCCTTCGGGAACAGTGCTGCTCACAGAGTTCATGGCGCTGGCCAACCACCGTAAGAGCATCCGGAGCGAGATCGCCGAGTACGCGATGCGGTTCCGCCGGCTGCAGCTGGCACTCCTGGAGAGCCGACGCTGGGGGCAGCCGGAGCCAACCGGGCAGGAGGTGCCGCTGCCCGCTCTGCTGGTCGTCCTCGGCTGCCTGTCCCGGGGTCTGGTGATGGAGGACGAACTCGGCATCACAGAAGGCCACGCCGAGACCCGGGCACTCGTGGAACAACTGCTGTCGCGGTTCGACGACAACAGGGGCGACCGCGCCCCTGAGGCGTGACTCTTCGTACGCACGACTCTTGTCAGGATCACCGGGGCCTTATACGGTCGTTCAGCATGAGTGGTCTTCCAGCATGGTCAGAACCACGCACAGCGATCGTCACAGGCTCCGGCTCCGGCATCGGCCTGGCGACGGGGATGCGGCTCGCAGCCGAAGGGGCCGCAGTCGCCGTATGGGACCTCGACGGCGATTCCGCCAAGGCAGCCGCGGCACAGATCACCGAGGCCGGCGGCACGGCGGTCGGTCTGCCGGTCGACGTCGCCGACCGGGGCCGGATCGACGAGGCCCTCGCCGAAGTCCGCTCGCTCCTCGGGCCCGTGACGATCCTGGTGAACAACGCCGGCATCTCCCCGTTCAAGCGCTTCCTCGACATCTCCGCCGAGGACTTCGCACGTGTCATGGCCGTCAACCTGGCCGGCACCTTCCACTGCTGCCAGGCGGTCGTACCGGACATGATCGGGGCCGGCTGGGGGCGGATCGTGAACATCTCCTCCTCCAGCGCACAGACCGGAAACACCTGGCAGGCGCACTACGCCGCCTCCAAGGCCGGCGTCATCGGGCTCAGCCGGTCGCTGGCCCAGGAACTGGGCCCCAAGGGCATCACGGTCAACATCGTCCCGCCCAGCTTCATCGACACACCCGCCTTGCGTGGCAGCGCGGAAGCCGGATTCCTCGGTTCGGGCGTGGAGTCGCACGTACAGAGCACCCCCGTACGCCGGGTGGGACGTCCGGAGGACATCGCGTCGGCCTGCGCCTACCTGGCGCGTGACGAAGCAGGCTTCATCACCGGCCAGGTCGTCGGCGTGAACGGCGGCCGGGTCATCGTCTGACCTCTCCATCGTCTGACCTCTCCATCGTCATCACCGTCGTCCGGAATCCCCGTCCTGGAACGACCCCCGTCCTGGAACGACAAACCCCGTCCCGGAACGACCCCCGTCCCGGACATCCCCATCGGAGCATCTGCGAGGAGACGGCGTGAACGCCCGGATAGCACCGCTTCCACCGGCCTCCTGGCCGGGCGACATGTACCAGGCCCTGCACGCGCTGGACCCCAGGAAACACGGCCTGCCACTGCGCCCGCCAGAAGACCGCCCGCCGACCGACGGCATCCTGGGCTCCTTCGCCCACCACCCCCAACTCGCCCGCTCCTTCTTCGAGTTCAACGGGCACGTCCTCTTCGACACCACCTTGACACCCCGGCAGGTCGAGATCATCGCCCTGCGGATCGCGGCCCGCCGCGCCTGCGCGTACCTCTGGGATCACCATCTCTTCGGCGCCCGAGCCGCCGGCCTGACCGACGCCGACACCGCCCGAATCGCGTGCGGGACCGAAGCAACGTTCCCCGACCCGCTGGAAGGCGCGCTCGTCCGGGCCGTCGACGAGCTGGTCGACGACGGTGTCGTCACGCAACCGACCTGGGACACCCTGTCGGACGCACTCGACCGGCGTCAGCTCCTGGACGTGCTCTTCACGGCCGGCTGCTACGAAACGGTCAGCTGGTTCGCCCGCTCGCTCGGCCTGGACACTCAGGTCCCGTCCGAGGAGGCGAGCGGATGAGTACGCGGCTGGACGGCAAGGTGGCCGTGGTCACGGGCTCCGGAATGGGTGCGATCAAGGGCGTCGCGGTCGGACTGGCCCGCGAGGGCGCGAAGGTCGTCACGAACAACCGCAAGCCCGGGTCGGTCGGCCTGACGGCCTGGTCCGATGCCGACGCCACGGAGAGACTGCTGACGGACGAGGACCGACGGCTGATCGCGTCGATCAGCGGTGACGCCCGTACGACCGCGGACGCCATCATCGCGGAGGGCGGCGAGGCGATCCCGTTCTTCGGCGATCCCGGCGATTTCGAGGTGGCCGGGGAACTGGTCCAGGCGGCCATGGACGAGTGGGGCAGGGTCGACATCGTCGTCAACGGCGCCGCCGGCTCGGGCTTCGGCCCCTTCCACAAGGTGACGCCGGACGACTGGCTGCTGCAGACCCACACCAAGCTCACCGGCACGTACAACGTCATGCACCACGTGCTTCCGATCATGCGACGGCAGGGGTTCGGCCGGATTCTCAACGCGTCGTCGGACGCGCTGCCCGGCAAGCCGATGCTCGCGCCCTACAGCGCCGCCTGCGCGGGCATCGCCGCGTTGACCCGGGCGGTGGCCGGAGAGCTCGACGGAAGCGGTATCACCTGCAACGCCTTCTGCCCACGCTCCCTGTCCCGGAATCACATCAACTGGCGTGCGTCGATGCGGAAACGGCTGGCCGGGGGCGGCCCCGAGATCGACGCCTTGAAGAAGCGGCTCGACGACGAAGAGAAGGACCACCAGGCCCCGGAGAAGCTGGGCCCGTTCCTCGCCTATCTCGCCACCGAGGAAGCCGCATACATCAACGGCGCCGTGTTCACCGTGACCGCCGGAGGACGCATCGCCCTCTACTCCGAGATCAGCACGGTCGCCGAGGTCACCAAGGAAGGCGCTCCCTGGACGCTGGACGAACTCAGGACCGTGGTCCCCGAGCAGCTACTGGCGGGCCACGCCCCTGTCCCGACCCGAGAGCCAGGAGCGTGAACCCCTCATGCGTATCGGACTGACCGGCGGCGCCTCGACGCCGGAGAAACTCATCGCGCAAGCGCGGCAGGCGGAGGCCGACGGCTTCCACTCCCTCTGGTACGCCAGCATCGTCCAGGGCGATCCGCTCGCCGCGCTGGCGCTGGCGGGACGGGAGACCTCGACCATCGAGCTCGGCACGGCGGTGTTGCAGACCTACCCGTGCCACCCGCTGCTCCAGGCCCAGCGCGCGGCCTCGGTCGCGATGGCCATGGGCCGCCCCGGTTTCACCCTGGGGCTCGGCCCGTCGCATGCGGCAGTCGTCGAGGGCATGTACGGCATGTCCTACGACCGGCCCGGCCGCAACACCGAGGAATACCTCCGTATTCTCACCGCCGTACGGCGCGGCGAGGCGGTCGACTTCGCGGGCGAGGAGTGGACCGCCCACGTACCCGCGGGCACCGTGCGCGGCGCCGAGAGCGTCCCCGTACTACTGGCCGCGCTCTCCCCGCGACTGCTGCGCGTGGCGGGCGAGTACGCGGACGGCGTGGTGCTGTGGATGGCGCCGGCGGCGGCGATCGAGCGACATGTCGTCCCCCATCTGACGGCTGCGGCCGAGGCGGCGGGCAGGCCGGCACCGCGCATCGTGGCCGGGCTGCCGGTGGCCGTGCACGATGACGAGCAGGAGGCCCGGGAAGCAGTGGCGGCGAGTTCGGTCATGTACGCGAACTCCCCTGCCTACCGTCGGATCATGGCGATCGGTGGCGCCGACAGCCCGGCCGATGCCGCCGTCATCGGTGACGAGAAATCCGTCGAGACCCAACTGCGCGAGCTGCTCGACGCGGGGGCCACCGACATCCACGCGAGCATCGTCCCGGTCGGCGAGGACAAACGCGGGTCAATGAAGCGCACCCGCGGCGTCCTGCGGCGACTCACCGCCTGAGAAACAGGCTCGGAGGCCCGCGACCGGGGCGGTCCGCGCACGACCGGCCGGATGCCGATCTGCCCGATGCCCGACGCCCGCGACGACACCCCGTCGGCACTCCGGACGGCAGGCCGCGACCTGTGGGCAGGCAGGCGAACCCCGTCGGCCGGACAGCCCTGCCGGGCGAGGCCCGGGGCGGTTCGGACGTCTCCGCCTACGCGGCCCGCGCCCCGTGCCACCGACCGGGGGAGTCTTCCGCCGGACTGCATCGACATGGGCGGCGCGGAGACGTTCCGCGACGAGGCCGTCACCTACGCCGCCCGGATCCGGCAGGCCGGGGCGTGGCCGATCTGCACGTCCGGCCCGGCGGCTGCCACGGCTTCAACCCGACAAGGAGTGAACTCCGGCCGGCGTAGCCCCTCACGCCGCCGAAGGACTGCCGCCCGACAAGGCATGGAGGAACGAAATGTCCGTCGAGGAAGAACTCACCGAACTCCGCAGCGAGCTCAGGTACGTCAGGGACCGTCTCGCGGTACTCGACTGCGTCATGAACCATGCACGCGGCCACGACCGGCACGACGAGGAACTGATGGCGAGCGCGTACCACCAGGACGGTACGGACGAGCACGGTCCCGTCGTGAAGTCCGGCCCCCTGTACGGGGCGTACGCCAACGAGGCACACGCTTGCGTCTTCGCCGACCACCTGCACAACATCACCACGCACACCTGCGAGATCAACGGCGACGTGGCGCACTGCGAGAGCTACGTGATCGGCGCGATGCGCGCCCGCGACGGCAAGGACGTGCACCTCATCGGCGGCCGCTATCTCGACCGCCTGGAGCGGCGGAACGGACAGTGGCGGATCGCTCTGCGACGCTGCACCGTCGAGTGGACGTCCCGCGGCGACACCGCACTCCTCACCTCTGGTGCCTTCACCGGATTCATCCAGGGCAGTTGGGACCGGGAAGACCCTTCTTACGCCCGGCCGTTGAGCCTGGCGGAGACACCCGTACAGCGGTGGTAGAGCACCCCCATGAGGGCGACGACTCAGCCGTGACCCGTTCAGGGTGGGGGACGAGACCTGCACTCGCAGCCGGTCGTGCCGCGCAGACGGCGCGCGGAACGTGGACGCAACCCTCTGGGTGAGGCACTCCAACGGTGCCTCGCGGTACCGCTCGTCGTGTCCGGCGAACTCCGCGCGGATGGCCGGGCGGTGGTTGGCCAGGGCCGTGAACTCCCCGATCACGGTGGTACCCGGTTGGCGCTGAGCTCCCGGAGACCCCGCAGCGGTTCGCCGGATTCCAGGACTCGCGTCTCGGAATTCTCGGCGCCCCTACGGCGGGCTCGGTCACGCCGTCATTGTTCTTGACGGTGTTTGAGAGCCCATGCTAAACAATGTACAGCGCGGTTGCTGAACACCTGTTCAGCGAGCGGTGTGGGTGGACGTGAATCTCGCATCGGGCACGGTCTCGGCTCTTCGTTCCGCAGACAGTACGTACCGGTCACGACGAAAGCCCGCGTCGGGCGAGAGGCGATCGACGCCGCGTGGGTCTACAGGTCGGGGATCGTGCCGGCGGGCCGCCCGGTCACCCCGACGGCGGCTGCCTCGACCCGAGGGTGTCCGGCGCGTCCGCAGCTATGTCCGTTCAGATCGAAGGGGCTCCGAAATGACGCTTTCGGCAGTGTTGGAAGAAATCGGAAAACGGCCGGGGACTTCCGAGATGGTCCCGATCTTCAATCCATCGGTCGGGGAGCAGATCGGCGAATTCGCCGATGGCGGTGCGGCCGCAATCGATGAAGCGGTTGCGCGGGCCCGTGCGACGTTCGAGTCCGGGGTTTGGCGTGGCAAGACCGGGAGTGAGCGCTCCCGGATCCTGTGGCGCGTCGCCGATCTGATCGAGGAGCGCGCCGATGAACTCGCGGAGCTCGACGCGCGCAACGGCGGCCTGCCCGTGTCGCAGGCCCGCAGCATCATGTTCGCTTCCGCGGAATTCTTCCGTTACTGCGCCGGCTGGTGCACGAAGATCAACGGCATTGCGCATGACGTGAACATGGCCGGGGGGCTTTCCGGGAAATCCGCGGAGATCCACGGCTACACGCTCAAGGAGCCTGTCGGCGTGGTCGGGCTCATCACGCCGTGGAACGGGCCTTTCCATGTCGCGGCCATCAAGCTGGCGCCGGCACTCGCCGCGGGCTGCAGTTGTGTGTTGAAGCCCGCGGAGCAGACGCCGCTCTCCGCGCTGGTGATGGAGAAGATCCTGGCCCAGGCCGGAGTGCCCGATGGTGTTGTCAATATCGTTGTCGGTCACGGCCACACTGCCGGTGCCGCTCTGGCGGAGAACCCCGACGTCGACAAAATCTCCTTCACGGGATCGACCGAGGTGGGCAAGAAGATTATTCATGCAGCGGCCGGCAACCTGAAGAAGGTCCTGCTTGAGCTCGGCGGAAAATCACCGGTGCTCATCTATGATGACGCCGACCTGGCGCAGGCCATTCCGGCAGCCGCCATGGGGATCTTCGTTCACTCGGGACAAGGCTGCATCTGCGGATCGCGGGTTTACGTGCAGCGCGGAATCTACGACCGGGTGGTCGACGGCATCGCCCAGATCGCTCGGGCATTGCGCCAGGGCGGCAGCCACGACGACAACATCGATATCGGCCCCGTCGTCAGCCAGAAGCAGCTCGACCGTGTCACGGGATACATCGAAGAAGGCAAGAGGGACGGCGCAGAAGTGGTCGCCGGCGGAAACCGCCGCGACCGGCCCGGATACTTCGTCGAGCCGACCGTCCTCACGCAGGTGCGGCCCGACATGCGGCTGGTCCAAGAGGAAATCTTCGGTCCCGTGGTCGCGGTCACGCCGTTCGACGACGATGACGAAGTGCTCGCTCTGGCGAATGACTCGGTCTACGGCCTCGCGGCGACTGCCTGGACACGCGACGTCGGCCGCGCCCACCGTCTGGCGAAACGCCTGGAAGCGGGGATGGTCACACTGAACTGTCAGATGGTCTGGGACCCTGCCCTGCCTATCGGCGGCCACAAACAGTCCGGCTGGGGAGCTGAATACGGGATCGACGGCATCGAGGCCTATATGAAGACGAAATCTGTCTATACAATGCTGTAGCGGATGATCGGTTATCGCAGCCGTTTATCGGTATCGGCACTGATGGTGTCGGCACTGATGGTGTCGGCTCGGCTCAGGTGAGGAGTCTCGCGAGCAGGGCCATCTCGGTGGGCGGGTCGATCACCGGCTGGATGAGGAGTTCGTCGACGCCGGCCTGTTCCAGGGTGGTGACGCGGGCGAGAAGGTCGTCGCGGGTGCCGACCAGGGCCAGGGTGTTCATCAGCGAGGGCAGCACCAGGTCGCGGTCCTGCGGTGCGATGCGTCCGAGGTAGTTGGGGTAGAGGCGGGTGTGCCGGTCCGGCGCGGTGGCGGTAGTGCCGCGCCGGTCGAGGAGCCGCCGCACCGCCTCGCGTTCCTCGGGGCCGAGTTGCTCGGCGAAGGCGGGTGTGTCGGCGGCGAAGGCCAGCAGCGACAGGACGAGGTGGCCCGTCGCGTCCCGGGCCGCCTCGCCGTGGGGGTCCTCGTCCTCGTCGAGGATGTGGAGCGAGGTGACCACGTAGGAGTCCGCCCGGGAGTCCGTGTGGGAGTCGAGGTCGCGGGGTGTGCCCTGGGCGGCGTGGCGGCGGGTGTCGTGCAGCGCGTGCCAGGCGGTGGGGTCCAGCAGGCCGAAGGAGATGAGGCCGGTGCCGCGGCGGCCGGCGACGGCGGCGGCCTTCGGTCCGAGCAGCGCGGCCACGACGAACTCGATCGGGTCGGCGGTGTTCACGTGCGCCCCGGCGTGCAGGAACCGGATGTCGCGGACCCGGTCACCTTCGCGGTACTCGGTCGAACGTCCGGCGCACAGGTCCTGCAGTGCGACGGTGAAGTTCTCCAGCCTGGCCGCCGTGGTCGGCCGCATGCCCAGGGTGCGCCGGGCGGTGTTTCCGGTGCCGACTCCGCAGATGATCCGGCCCGGTGCCAGGGCGTTGAGGCTAGTGCCGCGGCAGGCAACGTTCGCCCCGTCGCGACGCCCGGCACGCACTCTCGCCGCACCGGCCGAAAGCCCAAGTACGTCCAGTACGAG
>NZ_JBFAKW010000123.1:0-28619 GCF_040655955.1 Streptomyces sp. NPDC050263
GTCTTGCGTTTCCGACTCTATCAGATCCTTTTCCGATCCGATTTCCTCGGCGCTTTCCAGGTTCCCGCTTTTGTTTCGCGGTTTCCCTTTCCGGCGGTTCCGACTTTATCAGAAGTTTCGGGCCGGTCTGACCGGCCATTCATTTTCCGATTCATTCGGGAGCCTCTACAGAATCCGGAGATTTAAGAGGCTGACAGATACTAACCGCTACCGACCGGACTCCGTCCAGTTCCAGGCAACTGTTCGAATCTACCTCCCCACGCACTCCGTGTCAACGGTTTTTGCGGGGCGAGGAGGAGACTAGCAGTTCAACGGGGCCCGTCGCACATCAGGCGGCTGTCGGCACCGTGGCACTGCGTTCGGCGGCCCCGACGTCACCTGTGTCGCCTGCGCGGGCGGCCCTGCCGCCGAGGACGTAGACGTAGGCGAGGAAGGCCAGTTCGGCTGTGATGCCGATGGTGATGCGGGCCCATGTGGGCAGGCCCGATGGGGTGACGAAGCCTTCGATGGCACCGGAGACGAAGAGAACGAGGGCGAGGCCGATCGCCATGCCGACCGCGGCTCGGCCCTCTTCGGCGAGGGCGGTGCGTCGGGAGCGTGGGCCCGGGTCGATGACCGTCCAGCCCAGGCGGAGGCCGGTGCCGGCTGCGACGAAGACTGCGGTCAGTTCGAGCAGGCCGTGCGGGAGGACGAGACCGAGGAAGGTGTCGAGTCGGCCTGCCGAGGCCATGAGGCCGGCTCCGATGCCCAGGTTGAGCATGTTCTGGAACAGGATCCAGAGGACCGGCAGGCCCAGAAAGACGCCCAGGACCAGGCACATCGCCGCGGCCTGGGCGTTGTTCGTCCAGACCTGGGCGGCGAACGCCGCGGCCTGGTGGCTCGAGTAGTACGTCTCGTACAGGCCGCCGGGTCGGGTGAGCTGACGGAGTTCGTCGGGGGCGGCTATGGAGGACTGGACTTCCGGGTGGGTGCCGATCCACCAGCCGAGGACCGCGGCGACGGCGGTGGAGAGGAGTGCGGTGGGGACCCACCAGTGGCGCGACCTGTAGACCGCGGCGGGGAAGCCCTGGGTGAGGAAGCGCGTCACGTCGCGCCAGGAAGCGCGACGGGTGCCTGTCACCGCGCTACGCGCGCGTGCCACGAGTTGGGTCAGCCGACCGGTGAGCTGCGGGTCGGGGGCGATGGACTGGATCAGGGAGAGGTGGGTGGCGGTTCGCTGGTACAGGTTGACGAGTTCGTCGGTCTCGGCGCCGGTGAGGTTGCGCTGGCGGCGCAGGAGGGCGTCGAGGCGGTCCCATTCAGCCCGGTGGGCGGAGACGAAGACGTCGAGGTCCATCGGTGTGCCTGCTCCTCGGCTGTTCGTCGGCGGCCGGTGATGGATGTCAGCTTGTCCTACTGCCGCGCCATGTGCCTTCAGCTTGGCAGACTGGCTGTTCTCGGGGCAGGGCCAGGGAAGGGACGACGGGCGTGAGTGAGCTGGTGACGGGCGAGGCCGTGGCGTTGGAGCTGCGGCCTGCCAGGCTGCCCAGCCGGGCGTTGGCCATCTTGCTGGACCTGTTGGTGGCGTTCGTGGCCTACCTCGTGGTGAGCATTGCGCTGGTGGCGGCGACGGCGTCCTTGGACGAGGCAGCGCAGATCGCGCTGTCGATCGCGACGTTCCTGCTGGTGCTGGTGGGTGGGCCGATCGCGGTGGAGACGATGAGCCATGGGCGTTCGCTCGGGAAGTTGGCGTGTGGGCTGCGGGTGGTGCGGGACGACGGTGGGCCGATCCGGTTCCGGCACGCCCTGGTGCGGGGCGCGATCGGTGTGGTGGAGATTCTGCTGACGATCGGGGTGGTGGCCTGTATCGCCTCGCTCGTGTCGGCGCGGGGCAGACGGCTCGGTGATGTCTTCGCCGGCACGTTGGTGGTGCGGGAGCGGGTGCCCATGGCGCGGTCCGGTTTCGTGCCGCCGCCTCCGCCCTGGCTGGCGGGACGGTTCCAGGGGCTCGATCTCTCGGCCGTGCCGGACGGGCTGTGGCTGGCGGTGCGGCAGTACCTGGGGCGGATGAATCAGTTGGATCCGCAGGTCGGCTGGGCAATGGCGGAGCGGCTGGCCGGTGATCTCGCGGCGCGTACCGGGACACCGGTGCCGCAGGGGGTGCCGCCGGCCGCGTTTCTGGCGGCGGTGGTGCAGGAGCGGCAGGTCCGGGAGGCGCGGCGGGCCTTCGGGAGCGGTCCGGTTGCGGGGCGTCCCGTGGGTGGCGGTGGGCTCGGGGGTGTGGGCGGGCCACCGATGCCGTACGGGCCGATGCCGAGCGGTTCGCCGGGTTCGTACGGTCCGCCTGTGCCGTATGTGCCTGCTGCGGCGCCGACTCCTGTTGATCGTCGGTCCGAGGGGTCGGCCGGTGGGTTCGTGCCGCCGGCGTAGTCCTGTGCGGGGTGGGTTCAGTCGAATGTCGTCGGGGGTGTTTCGAGGTCTTCCAGCTCGATGCCGGGGGCTGCGAGGACGACGTCGCCGGCGATGTGCACGGTGTGCTGTTCGCCGGTGTCCAGGGCTGTGACCTGGTATTCGTCCACGGTCAGGGGGTCGTTGTCAGTGGCGTGTGCTTCTCTTTTCAGCAGGGTCCAGGACTGGTCCACGGTGCGCGGGGCGAGGACCGGGTCCGCGAAGGCGACCAGGCGTACTCGGGTTGCCGAGGAGGAGGGGGTGAGGCGCAGGAGTCGGGCGGTCGCGACCAGGAAGGCGGGGGATGTGCCGGTGAAGGCGTGGGCGGGGACGTTGCCTTCCGTGGCCTGGGTGCCGGTGGGGTCGGTGCGGACCCAGGTGACGCCGTCCAGGACTGCGCCGCGTACCTGCCAGCTGCTCGCGTGGAGTTCGAGGCGGAGGGGGCGGCCGAGGTCGTCGAGCGTGAGGTCGACGGAGCCGGTGTGCTCGCCGGTGAGGGTGGTCAGCCGGGAGACGTAGCGCCAGCCGGAGGGGCCGGGGGCGCATTGGAAGTGTTCGAGAGCGAGGGGGGTGTGATCGTGCGGATCGTGAAGCGAATAACGGCCGCGGGGCATGGAGGTCCTGGGGTGTGACGGGCTGGTCGGGGCTGCTCCGGCCGTGGACCGACGGGGCAGGCCCCCGGCACGGGGGTGCGGGGGCCTGTCTCGGAGGACCTGCCTTGCGCTGAGGAGCGCGTCAGCGCGTGGGGGCGCTTCTCAGCGGGCGGCTGCGGACTCAGTAGCGGTAGTGGTCGGACTTGTAGGGGCCGTCGACCTCGACGCCGATGTAGGCGGCCTGCTCGGGGCGGAGCGTGGTCAGCTTCACGCCGAGCGCGTCCAGGTGGAGGCGGGCGACCTTCTCGTCGAGGTGCTTGGGCAGCGTGTAGACGCCGATCGGGTACTCGGACTGCTTGGTGAACAGCTCGATCTGGGCCAGGGTCTGGTCCGCGAAGGAGTTGGACATCACGAACGAGGGGTGGCCGGTGGCGTTGCCCAGGTTCAGCAGGCGGCCCTCGGACAGCACGATGAGGACCTTGCCGTCGGGGAACTTCCAGGTGTGGACCTGCGGCTTGACCTCGTCCTTGACGATGCCGGGGATCTGCGCGAGGCCGGCCATGTCGATCTCGTTGTCGAAGTGGCCGATGTTGCCGACGATGGCCTGGTGCTTCATCTTGGCCATGTCCGAGGCCATGATGATGTCCTTGTTGCCGGTCGTGGTGACGAAGATGTCGGCCTTGTCGACGACCTCGTCGAGGGTCGTGACCTGGAAGCCGTCCATCGCCGCCTGGAGGGCACAGATGGGGTCGATCTCGGTGACGATGACGCGGGCGCCCTGGCCGCGGAGGGACTCGGCGCAGCCCTTGCCGACGTCACCGTAGCCGAAGACGACCGCGGTCTTGCCGCCGATGAGGACGTCGGTGGCGCGGTTGATGCCGTCGATCAGGGAATGGCGGCAGCCGTACTTGTTGTCGAACTTCGACTTGGTGACGGCGTCGTTGACGTTGATCGCCGGGAAGAGGAGTTCGCCGTCGCGCTGCATCTCGTACAGGCGGTGGACGCCGGTGGTGGTCTCCTCGGTGACGCCGCGGATCTCCGAGGCGATCTGGGTCCACTTCTGGGAGCCGTCGGTGATGGTGCGGTCGAGCAGTTCGAGGACGACGCGGTGCTCGTCGGACTCGGCGGTGTCGGCGGAGGGGACGTTGCCGGCCTTCTCGTACTCGACGCCCTTGTGGACGAGCATGGTGGCGTCGCCGCCGTCGTCCAGGATCATGTTCGGGCCGCCGGTGGGGGTGTTCGGCCAGGTCAGGGCCTGCTCGGTGCACCACCAGTACTCTTCGAGGGTCTCGCCCTTCCAGGCGAAGACCGGGACGCCCTGGGGGTTCTCGGGCGTGCCGTTCGGGCCGACGGCGATGGCGGCGGCCGCGTGGTCCTGGGTGGAGAAGATGTTGCAGGACACCCAGCGGACCTCGGCGCCCAGGGCGACCAGGGTCTCGATCAGGACGGCGGTCTGCACGGTCATGTGCAGGGAGCCCATGATTCGGGCGCCGGCCAGAGGCTGAGTGGCGGCGAACTCCTTGCGGATGGACATCAGGCCGGGCATCTCGTGCTCGGCGAGGGTGATCTCCTTGCGGCCGAAGGCGGCCAGGGAGAGGTCGGCGACCTTGAAGTCCTGTCGGCTGTCGACAGTCGTCATGGTGTGCTGCTCCTCGGAGTCGGGTCGAGAGAGTGGGTACGGCTGGTCTGCGCAGCTGCGGACACAGGGGTCCCCAGGGGGACACAGGCATGCCCGCGTTCGCGCAGCGCAGTCCGTCGGAGGCCCTCTCTCCCTCGGACGGTCCGCACCGGGACCGCCCGACCGCCATCAGCAGCGACGTTCTGGCTCCGTTCCAAGCTACACCGGAGGTGCGGGTGGGCCCCAGTCCACCTCGGAAACGGTGACAGGACCCGCCGGTGGTTCGGCGGGTCCTGTCGGGTGGTGTGCGGGTCAGTGCTCGGTGGGGTGCTGGGCGGGTCCGCCCGGGGTGGCCTCGGGCTTCGGTCCCTTGGCGGCCACGTCCTCGCTGTAGATGTCGGGCTCGAGGTAGATGACGCGGGCGATGGGGACGGCGGCGCGGATGCGGGCCTCGGCGGCGTTGATGGCGGTGGCGACCTGGGTGGCCGTGTCGTCGTGCTGGACGGCGACCTTGGCGGCGACCAGGAGCTCTTCGGGGCCGAGGTGGAGGGTGCGCATGTGGATGACGTGGGTGACGGTGTCGCCGTCGACGATGGCGGCCTCGATCTTCTGGACGTCTTCCAGGCCGGCGGCCTCGCCGAGGAGCAGGGACTTGGTCTCGGCGGCGAGGACGAGGGCGATCAGGATGAGCAGGACGCCGATGCAGAGGGTGCCGATGCCGTCCCAGACGCCGTCGTCGGTGAGGAGAGCCAGGCCGACGCCGCCGAGGGCGAGGATCAGGCCGACGAGGGCGCCGAGGTCCTCCAGGAGGACGACGGGCAGTTCGGGCGCCTTGGCGCGGCGGACGAACTCCGTCCAGGAGTGTTCGCCGCGCAGCGGGTTGGACTCCTTGATGGCCGTGCGGAAGGAGAAGCTCTCGGCGATGATCGCGAAGACGAGGACGCCGACGGGCCAGTACCAGTGCTCGATCTCGTGCGGGTGTTTGATCTTCTCGTAGCCCTCGTAGATGGCGAACATGCCGCCGACGGAGAAGAGGACGATGGAGACGAGGAAGGCGTAGATGTAGCGCTCGCGGCCGTAGCCGAACGGGTGTTGCGGGGTCGCCTCGCGCTGGGCCTTCTTGCCGCCGATGAGGAGCAGGGCCTGGTTGCCTGAGTCGGCGAGCGAGTGCACGCCTTCGGCGAGCATCGACGACGATCCGCTGAACGCGAACGCCACGAACTTCGATACCGCGATCGCGAGGTTGGCGCCGAGTGCCGCCACGATCGCCTTGGTGCCGCCTGACGCGCTCATGTGTTCGCGTTGTCCCTTCGCCTACGTGCGTACGCCGTGCAGGGCGGGGCCGTGTTGGCTTTGCCCGTCCTTTGCCGGTGGGTCATTGTGTCAGCCCGGTCGGGTGGTGGCGCGTCGGGCTGTCGGGTGCGCGGGGGGTCAGGCGACGACTGTGGCGCGGAAGACCGTACCGGTTCCGGACACTTCGGCTTTTTCGCCCGCGGGGACGAAGACGGAGTGGCCGGGGGTCAGTTGGTGTTCGCCCGCCTGTACGGTCCCGGCCGTGCAGAGCAGGATCTGCGGGGTCGGGAGGGTGAGGTCGCGGGCGGGGGCGCCGGCGGGCAGGAGGTGGCGGGAGAGGCGGAACTCGTCGATGGGGGTGTCGTAGACCTCTTCGCCGTCCGGGGCGGCCTCGGGGCGCAGGATGCCGGGGTCGCCGGGCTCGAAGCGGACGATGCGCAGGAGTTCGGGGACGTCGACGTGCTTGGGGGTGAGGCCGCAGCGCAGGACGTTGTCGGAGTTGGCCATGATCTCGACGCCGAGGCCGCTGAGGTAGGCGTGCGGGATGCCGGCGCCGAGGAACAGGGCCTCGCCGGGCTGGAGTCGGACGTGGTTGAGCAGCATGGCGGCGATGACGCCGGGGTCGCCGGGGTAGTGGTGGGCGATGCCGGCGTAGGGGGCGTAGTCGCCGCCGAGGCGGTCGCAGGCGGCCGCGGCGGCCGCGACGGTGTGGGCCGTCTCGTCGCGGTCGGCGGTGAGGATCGCGGTGAGGACCTCGCGCAGGGCGGCGTCTTGCGGGTGGGCGTGCAGGAGGTCGACGTACGGCTTCAGGGAGTCGACGGCGAGGCCGTCGAGGAGGTCGGCGGCCTGGGCGGGGGCGCGGAAGCCGCACAGGCCGTCGAACTCGGTGAGGGCGCAGATGAGTTCGGGCTTGTGGTTGGCGTCCTTGTAGTTGCGGTGCGGGGCGTCGACGGGGATGCCGCGGCGCTCTTCGTCCTCGTATCCCTGCTTGGCCTGGGCCAGGTCGGGGTGGACCTGGAGGGAGAGGGGGGCGCCGGCGGCGAGGATCTTGAGGAGGAAGGGGAGGCGGGGGCCGAACTTGGCGACGGTCCGCTCGCCGAGTTCGCGTCGTGGGTCGGCCTCGATCACCTCGACGAGGGTGCCCCGGTCGGTGCGCGAGGGTGCGCCCGGGTGGGCGCCCATCCACATCTCGGCCTGCGGTTCGCCGGTCGGCGCGGTGCCGAGCAGGTGCGGGATCGCGGTGGGGGAACCCCAGGCGTAGGGACGGACGGTGTTGTCGAGGCGGTCCATGCGGTTCTCTCTGCCTGCGGTCGGGTTCTGCGGTCGGTTCTGGTGTGCGGTCAGGCCCCGGTCGCGCGGTCAGGCCCCGGAGGCGAGCGCCAGGTAGACGGCGGCGAAATCCGTGGTGGCGATCAGTTCGGCGAGGGTGACCAGTTCGTCGCCGGCTTCCGGCTCGAGCTCGCTGATCGGCGTGTCGTGGCTGAGGGCCAGTTCGCGGGCGGACGGGGCTGCGGTGAGGCCGCCGATCGGGCGGTCGCGCAGCAGCACCACGCGCGCGTGCAGGGCCGGGGCTTCTTCGACGCGGTCGCGGAAGAAGTCGTCCGGGTCGGCGCTGGCGGCGAGCGGGCCGGCGAGGAGCGCGTTGTGTTCGGCGAGGGCCTCGGGGAGTTCCGCGACGAGGGCGGGCCGGCCGGCGAGTTCGGCGAGGGCGGCTGCGAAGCGGCGGCCTGCGGGGCCTGCCGAGGTGCCTTCGGTCCAGATCACCGGGAGCGCGTCGGCCAGTTCGGCGGCCAGGGTCTTCGCCGGGTTGCTGTAGGTGGCGATGGCGGGGCCGCAGCGTTCGGCGACCCGGTCGAGCCGGGCGGCGACCTTCTCGATCGCCTCGGGCGGCGCGGAGAGCAGCGCGATGCGGTCGAGGAGGGCGAGGAGGGGGGTCAGCAGGGCCCAGAGGACGCCGGGGGCGGAGGCGGCGACGGGGGGCTGTTCGTCCTGTTCGTACGGTGCTGTCGCCAGCGGGACGAACAGGGCGTGGGTGGCGCCGGCCGCCTCGGTGAGCGGGGAGCCGGCGGGGGCCACCGCGGCGACGGTGCAGCCGCGGCGGTAGGCCTGCTCGGCGAGGAGGGAGAGGCCGGGTTCGCTGCCGTCGGGGGTGGCGATCAGCAGGAGGTCGACGGAGCCGGCCCAGCCGGGGAGTTCCCAGCGCAGGGCGCCGGCGGCGGGGGCCACGCCGGTCGGGGCCAGGCGGATGACCGGGCAGGCGGCGCCGGCGAGGGTGCCGAGGAGGTCGGCCACGCAGGTGGCGGCGGCGCCGGGGCCCGCGATGAGGATGGCGCGGGGGCGGCCGTCGGGTTCGAGGTCGTGGACGCCGGCCTCGGCCGCGTGCCGGGCGGCGGTGCGGACGCGGGCGCCGGCTTCGGCCGCGCCGCGCAGGAGGGCTCGGCGGTCGGCCTCGGCGAGGGCCTCCGGCGTGTCGAGCAGCGAGTCGTCGAGCATGGCGGCAGTCTCCGATCGCCTGGGGCGTCGTCGGGTTTGCGGGGCCGGGTGGGGCGGGCGCGCTTGCGCGTGGTGCCCGGCGATTGGCGCCTGGCGTTTGGCGCCTCGGGGCGGGGCTTGCGGGGCGCGTGGTGTGGCGTTACGCGGGGTGGCGGGCCTCGTCGACCAGGAGGACGGGGATGCCGTCGCGCACGGGGTATGCCAGGCCGCAGTCCTGGCCTGTGCAGATCAGCTCTGTGTCCTGCTCCTTGAGGGGGGCGTGGCAGGCGGGGCAGGCGAGGATCTCCAGGAGGCCGGCTTCGAGCGGCATGGGATGTCCCTTCGGGGTGTGCGGGGCGCGGGTCGCGGTGTGGTGAGCGGGTGGATCGGGGTGGGGCGGATGTGCCTGGTCAGGGTACCGCTGGTGGGGGTGGGGTGCGGGGGTTGGGCGGGAAGGGGTGGGGAGGTGGGGGGAGGGGTGATGTGAGGCGGGGCGTGGGTGAGGGCCGGTGGTGGGTGGTGGTGGTGGGTGTGGGGGCGCGTTGGGGTGGGCGTTGTGGGTTTCGCCCCCCGCCGTCCCTACCCATTCCCATCCCCAGGGGTTTCGCCTCTTCGACCCCACCAGGGGCCCCGGCCCTCGTGGGGAGCTCCCGCTCCCGGACTCGTCCGAGGCTCCGTTTTCGGAAGTCTCCGGGGGGGTGTGTTCCTCGGCGGCTTGCCGGGGCACCCGTCCGGTTTGTCCGGTGCTCGCTCGTCGGAACGTTCCTGGGGTCGGTGGTGGTTCAGGTGCGGATGATTCTCAGGGCCTCGTTCTGGATCCTGGTCATGGTGGGTTCGTCCCGGGCTTCCACGTTGAGGCGGAGGAGGGGTTCCGTGTTGGAGGGGCGGACGTTGAACCACCAGTCGGTGGACGTGACGGTCAGGCCGTCGAGTTCGTCCAGGGTGACGTCGTCGCGGTTGCCGTATGCCGCCTTGATCGCGGCGATGCGGTCGGCCTGGTCGGTGACCGTGGAGTTGATCTCGCCGGAGCCGGTGTAGCGGTCGTACTCCGCGACCAGGGAGGAGAGGGGGGTCTGCTGGGTGCCGAGGGCGGCCAGGACATGGAGGGCGGCCAGCATGCCGGTGTCGGCGTTCCAGAAGTCCTTGAAGTAGTAGTGCGCGGAGTGTTCCCCGCCGAAGATCGCGCCTGCGCGGGCCATCTCCGCCTTGATGAAGGAGTGGCCCACGCGGGTGCGGACCGGGGTGCCGCCGTGTTCCCTCACCACCTCCGGGACTGTCCAGGACGTGATCAGGTTGTGGATGATCGTGCCCTTGCCGCCGTTGCGTGCGAGTTCGCGTGCCGCTACGAGTGCCGTGATCGCGGACGGGGGGACCGGATCGCCCTTTTCGTCGACGACGAAGCAGCGGTCGGCGTCGCCGTCGAAGGCGAGGCCGAGGTCGGCGGACTCTTCGCGGACCCGCTTCTGGAGGTCCACGAGGTTCGCCGGGTCCAGTGGGTTGGCCTCGTGGTTGGGGAAGGTGCCGTCGAGTTCGAAATACATGGGGATCACGGTGAGGGGCAGGCCCTCGAAGACCGTGGGGACGGTGTGGCCGCCCATGCCGTTGCCCGCGTCGACCACGACCTTCAGGGGGCGGATGGAGGTCAGGTCGACGAGTGCGCGGAGGTGCGCCGCGTAGTCCTTCAACGTGTCCGTCCGGGAGATCGTTCCCGGCTGCCGTGCCGCTTCCGGTGTGGGCTTCGGGGCGCCCGAGTCCATCCAGCGCTCCACGAGTTCCCGGATCTCCGTCAGGCCCGTGTCCTGGCCCACGGGGGCCGCGCCCGCGCGGCACAGTTTGATGCCGTTGTACTGGGCGGGGTTGTGCGAGGCCGTGAACATGGCGCCGGGCAGGTCGAGGGCGCCCGAGGCGTAGTACAGCTGGTCCGTCGAGCAGAGGCCGATCTCGGTGACGTCCACGCCGAGCGCGGCCGCTCCGCGCGCGAAGGCGCCGGTCAGGCCGGGTGAGGAGGGGCGCATGTCGTGGCCGACGACGATCGCCCGGGCACCGGTCACCTGGGCGAAGGCGGCGCCGAAGAGTTCGGCCAGCGACTCGTCCCACTGGTCCGGGACCACCCCGCGCACGTCGTACGCCTTCACGATCTGCGACAGATCAGCAGCCACGGCCAACCTTCCTGAAGTCCTGTAGGTCACCACAAACTACCCGGGCCGGTCGGCCGTCGGCTGTGGGGCCGCTAGGGCAGCATCCAGTCCAGCACCGGGGAGCTCTGACCGACCACGATCAGGCACATCACCAGGAGCAGTCCCAGGCTCCAGGGGAGCACCTTGCGCAGCAGGTCGCCCTCGCGGCCGGCCAGGCCGACGGCGGCGCAGGCGATGGTGAGGTTCTGCGGCGAGATCATCTTGCCGAGGACGCCTCCCGAGCTGTTGGCGGAGGCCAGCAGTTCCGGGGACAGGCCCGACTCGTGGGCCGCGGTGACCTGGAGGGCGCCGAAGAGTGCGTTGGCGGAGGTGTCGGAGCCGGAGACGGCGACGCCGAACCAGCCCAGCACCGGGGACAGGAAGGCGAGGCCCGCGCCGGCCGCCGCGACGAAGTGACCGATCGTGGCGGCCTGGCCGGAGAGGTTCATGACGTAGGCGAGGGCCAGGACGGAGGTCACGGTGAGGATCGCGTACCTCAACTCGTGGACTGTCGCGGCCCATTCCTCGAGCGCCACGCGCGCGTGGACGCCGAGTACGGCCGCGGTGGCGATCCCGGCCAGCAGGACGAGGGTGCCGCCGGTCGAGACGACGGGCCATGTGAAGAGGTTGCCGCCGACCGGTTCGCCGTCCGCGTTCACGACGTTCAGGAGGGGCCAGTCGTAGGTCCGGGTGGCCTGGGCGAGCCGGTCCTTGACCGCCGGGATCTGGGCCACGGAGAAAATCACGACGATCAGCGCGTAGGGCGCGTAGGCGCGCAGGATCTCGGGGTTGGGGTCGGGTTCGTCCAACTCCTCGCTGCGGGCGCCCGTCAGCACGGACGCGCGTACCGCTTCGGTTGCGGGCACGCGCGTGTGCGGTACGGCGACCAGGGCGGCGGCGCCCGCCAAGGCGGCGCCGATGTCTGCGAGTTGCGCGGAGAGGTGGTTGGAGGCGGCGAACTGGGCGACGGCGAAGGCGACTCCGCAGGCCAGGGCCGGAACCCAGGTCTCGCGCAGGCCTCGTCGGCCGTCCACCAGGCCGACCAGGACGAGCGGTACGAGGAGGGCGAGCAGCGGTGTCTGACGGCCCACCACTGAGGCCACGGTGTCCAACGGCAGTCCGGTGACCTGGGCCAGTGTCACGACGGGGGTGCCCATGGCGCCGAAGGCGACGGGCGCGGTGTTGGCGACCAGGGCGACGACGGCCGCGCGGACGGGGTCGAAGCCGAGGGCGACGAGCATGACCGAACAGATCGCCACCGGGGCGCCGAACCCGGCGAGCGCCTCCAGGAGGGCGCCGAAGCAGAAGGCCACGACGAGGGCTTGGATGCGGGGGTCGTCGGAGAGGCGGCCGAAGGATCGGCGCAGGACGTCGAAGTGCCGGGTGCGGACCGTCATCCGGTACACCCAGAGGGCGTTGACGACGATCCACAGGATGGGGAAGAGGCCGAAGGCGGCGCCCTGGGCGGCGCTGGAGAGCGTCTGGCCCACGGGCATGCCGTAGGCGAGGCAGGCGACAAGAGCGGCTGCCAGGAGGCCCGTCAGGCCTGCCAGGTGGGCTTTGAGGCGGACGCCGCCGAGGAGGACCAGGACGATCACGAGGGGCAGGGCCGCGACGAGGGCGGACAGGCCGAGCGAGCCGGCGACGGGTTGCAGTTCCTGGACGTACACGGGCGCCCCCGATCCAGATCACGTTTCCGATCACGTTTTCGGCCGCGTTCCCGATCGCGTTCCGGCCGTTTTCCGTCATACGGAAAGCGGTTTCTCACTCCTCGACTGAACGGAATGGTCGTGTCCGCGACAACCGCACGTCAATGGGCGTGCGTCGGTCCGTGACGAACGGAAGGGCGAAGAGGGAGGGAAACCGGCTCAGTTGTCGGGGGAGCGCAGTACCCGCAGGTGGCCGCGGCGCGCGACCTCCATCGGGTCCGCCGTGCGTGCGCCGCCACCGGCCCCTGCCGCGCGTCCCTGCGGGCGGGCCGCCTCGCGGACGGCGTTGGCAAGCGCTTCCAGATCGTCGCCGCTGGGGCGCGCGGGAGCCGAACTGTCGAGGAGCCGGACGACCTCCCACCCGCGCGGGGCGGTGAGGCGCTCGGAGTGCTCGGCGCACAGGTCGTAGCAGTGGGGTTCGGCGTAGGTGGCGAGCGGGCCGAGAACCGCGGTCGAGTCGGCGTAGACGTACGTCAGCGTCGCGACGGCGGGCCGGCCGCAGGCAGTTCGCGAACAGCGACGTACAGGGCTCACGACGTTGGACGGTACCGCACTCTTGAGCGGGCCGCGACGACTCTCCACCAGGTCACTCCACCGTGTCGTGTTGTGAAACGCCCCACCAACGGTTCCAGTCATACCCCGCTGACCTGCGGGAACACCAGTGATTATGCAAAGGGGGCCGACATCCCTCGGTCATCACTCGGCACAAACAGCATCAATTGCCGTGAGTTCGCCAGTCTCGTAGAGATACGGAAACGAGCCCAACGTTGGCTGGAATGGTCATCCCACGACATGTGGTGCACCGCGGGCGGCGGCGCCCGGGGCAGCGCGCGGAGCCGGGCACCGGGTCGCGGCGGGGACTACGCTTCAGTAGTGATGGACAGCCCCGTACCGCCCCCCGCCGCAGGCCCCGGACCCCGTCGTCGCGATCGCCACGGTCGGGGCATGCGGGGGCCCATCGCGCCTCCCCAGGTGCCGTTGGCCGCCAGCCGCGCCGATGTGTTCGCCGATCTCGTGCAGGACTCCGTGGAGCGGCTGGAGCGGCGGTGGCCGCAGCTCGCCGACATCGACTTCGTGGTGCTGGAGGTGCCGCGTCTGGACGCGACCCCGGAGCCGTGGAACGACGAGGCGGTCCCGTTGGGCGGGGCGATCGCCGCGCGCGAGGGACGCCGCGCGCGGGTCGTCGTCTACCGGCGGCCGGTCGAGATCCGCACCAAGGGGCGCGACGAGCGGGCCGCGTTGGTGCACGAGGTGGTCGTGGAGCAGGTCGCGGAGCTGCTCGGCCTGACTCCGGAGACGGTGGATCCGCGCTACGGCGAGGACTGAACGCCGTTCTTTCATGTGCCCCCGGCGCCCCTCTTCCGAGGGACCCGGGCAGCCCTTTCGAGTCACTGCCGCTTGCCGCCGCGCTACTTCTGGAGCACCGCGACGTCCTCGTCGGCCTCCGGTACGGCCACCGTGCCGCGGTCGTCCGGCAGGGTCTGGATCGTGAAGCCCGGGACGCCGTCCTGGGTGACCGCCAGGGTGCGGGAGGCGTAGACCGGCGTGGCCGTGAGGGGTTCCACGGTCAGCGCGTAGGTGCCCTTCAGGCCGGTGGGGACGGGGAGTTCGACGTCCTGGGTGGTGCCCGCCTTGATCGTGTACGTCTTGGAGACGGCCGTGCCGCCGCCACTGCCCGCGGACGCGGTGACCTTGACCTTGGCGGCGCCCTTGGGGGCGGTCAGGGAGAGGGTGCAGCCCTTGGCGCTGTTGCCGGCGGCGGACGCGCGCGTGCCGACGGGCGCGGTGGCGGAGATGAACGCCGACTCCTGATCGGTGCCCTTGCCGCGCAGGACCCGTACGGCGGCGACGACGGGCACCGACTGGTCGGTCGGGGTCAGCACCAGGGAGCCGGACTCCCCGCGCGTGACGTCGCCCAGGTCGACCGAGGTCGTCATGCCGGCCTTGACGTGCAGCGTCTCGTTTCCTGCGGGAGTGATCAGGCCCGAGGGGGAGGCGAGTTGGACCTTCAGGTCCGCGTCCGAGTCGCCCGGGGCGTAGGCGATGAGGCGGACGGCCGTGGCGTCCTTGGGGATGCCCGGGATGACCTGGGTGCTCGCCGGGTCGGTGGAGGCGGTCAGCCAGTCGCCGCCGAGCTTCTCGTCCAGGGCCTGCACGGCGGCTCCGACCCGGCCGCTGCGGACGTTGACGTGGACGGTGAGGTCCTCCTGCTTCTCGCTGGTGAGCGTGGACAGCAGGATCGGCTCGCTGGAGTGCCCGGGGACAGTGATGTCCTCCCCCACCGTGGTCGTGAGGGGGCCTTCCTTGCCGTAGAGCTCGATGTCGACGACGGCAGCGGAGTCGTCCGGATTGGTGAGGTGGACGTAGTCCGTGCGGTCGGCGGCCGTGCTGACGCCCGGGAACCAGAACTCCGTGTCCGGCGCGGTGCAGGTCAGGCCCTGCAGGCCGCGGCCTGTGCCGGCGGCGACCTGCGTGGTCTCCTGGACGGTCCAGCCGGGCGCGAACTTCCCCTTGGCGATGCCCAGGAGTGCGGGCACGTCGCCGCCCGTCGTGGCGCCCACGGCCGGGGTGCCGGGCGTCTTGGGGGTGACGACGGGCTTCGCGGCCGTCTTCTTCTTGTCGCTCGCCTTGCCCGCCGGCTTGTCGCTCGCCTTGCCCGTCGGCTTGTCGGTCGGCGTGGCCGCCGACTCGGCGGTGGCGGGGGTGAGTTCGGCAGTGCCGTCGCCGTCGGCGCCCTTGGTGACGGGCGTGAAGGACGTGTACGACGTCTTGGCGAGGTCGGAGGTGCTGGGCGAGGGGCAGACCAGGCTCGTGCGCTCCACGGGCAGTTCGGCGGCCGTCTTGGCGGTGTCCGGGCCGGAGGCGTCCGGCTGCTGGAGCACGGCGAACCCGGTGACGGCGGCGAGGGCCGCCGTGCCGGCGATCAGGGACAGGGTGGTGCGGTTCACTGCTGGCTCCCGTCGGGGCGCTCGCTGCCGGTGCCGTGAGGGTGCCGGTCCGGGTCGTAGGCGGGGTCGTAGCCGCCCTGGCCGTAGGCCGCCGGGTCGTAGCCCTGCTGCTGGTAGTTCGGGTCGTACGCGGCCTGCTGGGCCTGCTGGGCCTGGCCGTCGTAGGCGTACGGGTCGTACTGGCCGGCCTGGTAGGGGTCGTAGGACTGCTGGTCGTAGCCGCCCGCCGGGTACTGCTGGGCGTTCTGGTACTGCTCGCCCGCGTAGCCGGCGTATTCGCCGCCCGCGTAGGCCGACTGGTCCCAGTCGCCGTAGGGCTGCTGCTGCGGGACCGCGACCGGGGGCTGCTCCTCGTGCGCCGGGACGGGGAACTCCTGGTCCTGGCCGGGCTCTTCGGCCTCGGTGTCCGTGTCGGTCTCGGCTTCGGCCTGGGCGCGCAGGCGGCGGGCGCGGCGGCCCTCGCCCTCGGCCGGCTCGGCGGGGATCGGCTCCTCCTCGGGGAGGTCGTCGTCGACGTCGCGGCGGCGGCCGGGGAGGGCGAGGACGACGAGGACGAGGGCGAGGAAGCCCTGCGCCCACAGCCAGGCGGTGTGGGTGAACGGGTCGTCGTAGGTGACGTCCAGCTTGCCGCCGGAGGCGGGGAGTTCGAAGCCCTGGGCCCAGCCGTCGAGGGTGACCGGGGTGAGGGGCTTGCCGTCGAGGGTGGCCGTCCAGCCTTCGGCGACGGCGTCGGCCAGGCGCAGGACGCGGTCGTCGGAGCCGTCGGGGACAGTGGTGTGGATGTCGACGGGGCCCGCGGCGACGGGGGTCGCCGCGCCCTTGCCGGAGTCGGCGACGACGGCCGCGCGGGAGACCTCCTGGTCGACCCGCCACAGGGCGCTGCCGTCCTGCTGGCTGAGCCGCTTCAGGCCGAGTGTGGCGTCCAGGACGCGGGTGACCTCGCGGGGCGCTCCCTTGTGGACGAGGACGTAGCCCACGGCGAACTCGCCGAGTTCGTCGGCTTGGTCGGCGCCCGAGCCGGCGACGAGGTTGGCGACGACCTTGTCGAGCTGCTTGTTCTCGCCGTCGACCACGGTGAGCTCGGCGTCGCCCAGACGGGCGCCGGAGCCGCGGACCAGCATGTAGCCGACGTGGGCGGCGGAGTCGCTGTCCAGAACGAGGGTGCGGGCCTGGTCGCGGTTGCCGGCCTCCTCGGCGACGAACGCGGGCACCTGCACGGGGTCGCGGCGCTCCAGGGGGCCGTCGGCGCCGCCGATCATCCAGCCGGCGGCGACCAGCAGCGGCCCGGCGGCCGAGGCGAAGGCGATGAGGACGGCGACCGGCTGGCGCCAGCCGAAGCTCTGTTCGGCGACACGCGTGCGTGCCCCGTCGGCGCCGATGACGGCGGCGGCGAGGAGAGCGATGCCGTAGACGAGGGTGGCGGGGCCGGCCCAGGTGGAGCTGTTGGACAGGACGGCGAAGACGAGGCCCACGAGGGCGACCGCCCAGGCCGCCCAGACGCCGAAGTGGCGCTCGGAGCGCAGCAGGGCGGCCAGCGCGGCCAGCACGATGCCGATCAGCATCAGGCCGTCGACGGTGCCGGGGCCTCCGGGGCTGGCGCCGAGCAGGTCGAGCGCGGTGGCGGTGGAGGGGCCGAAGTCGAGGCCGGCCTGGGTGAAGAAGCCGAACGGCAGCAGGGTCAGCGACCAGGGCGCGAGGATCAGCAGGGGCGTGCCCAGCTGGGCCAGGAAGCGCAGACCGTAGGCGGTGATGTCGCCGCGGCGCACGGCCAGGACCGCGAGGCCGAGGACGAGGGCGATGGGCCAGACGATCGGCGTGAACGCGGTGGTGATCGTCAGCAGCAGTGCGTACGCCCAGGTGGCGCGCCAGCTGCCGCGGCCGCCGGAGCGGTGCGTCAGGCCGCTCGCCGCGGCGCCCGCGCGGGCGATGAGCGGCAGCAGGACGGCCAGGACGGCGGTGCCGACGCGGCCGCCGGCGAGGGCGCCGGTGGCGGCCGGCAGGAAGGCGTAGACGACGGCCGCCCACGCGCGCAGGAGGCGCGACTCGACGAGCGGGCGGGAGGCGAAGTAGGCGGTGAAGCCGGCCAGCGGCACCGAGCAGACGAGCAGCACGGTGAGGGCGAGGCCGGTCGAGCCGAGCAGCAGGGTGGCCAGCGCCGCGATGACCGCCAGGTAGGGCGGGGCGGACGCGGTGCCGCCCGCGCCGACCGGATGCCAGGCGTCGAGGTAGCGCGACCACAGCTCGGAGGCGTCGGCCGGGGCGGGGAGCAGGGCGCCGCCCGCGAGCGCGCCGCCGCCGAGGAGGTTGCGGCAGGCGACCAGGGAGACGAGCAGGAGGACCAGGAAGAGCACCGGGCCGGGTTTGCGGGCGATGCGCTTGAGGCGGGCGAACTGCTCGATGTCCAGGAAGTCGGCGTCGTCGCCGCCGGGGCCGGACTCGACGGCGCCGCCGTGCCGACCCGCGCCGGAGACCGCCTCGGGGTCGTCGGAGCCGAAGAGGTCGCCGGCGACCTGTTCGACGGTGGCCCGCACGGTCGCGCCGGGCGGCGGGAACAGGGGGCGCAGTTCGTCCTTGTCGACCGTCGGCTTCCCGCGCGTGCGGCGCCCGGCGATGATCCGCTCGGGCCGCAGCAGGGTGCTCAGCAGGCCGCGGATCTCGTCGAGGGCCTGTCCGGGGACCTTGCCGACGAGGTAGGCGACGGTCCGCAGCAGGGTGCCGAGGACCAGGCGCACCAGGATCCAGGGCAGCAGGGCGGTACGGCTGTTGACGAGGAGGGTGTAGACGGCGCCGGCCTTGTCGACCTTGTGCGGGGAGGCGCTGGTGCGGCCCGCGCAGTCGACGGTGCGGCGCTCGCGGGAGGCGGCCTCGGCGTGCCGTACGACGGCGTCGGGGGCGATGAGGACACGGTGGCCGGCGGCCTGGGCGCGCCAGCACAGGTCGACGTCGTCCCGCATCAGGGGCAGCCTGCGGTCGAAGCCGCCGAGCTGGTCGAAGACGTCGCGGCGGATCAGCATGCCGGCGGTGGACACGGAGAGCACGGACCGGACGTGGTCGTGCTGGCCCTGGTCCTGTTCACGGCGGTCCAGGCCGGTCCAGCGGCGGCCGGAGTGGGCGATGGTGACGCCGACCTCGAGGAGCTGCCGGCGGTCGTACCAGCCGCGGAGCTTGGGGCCGACGACGGCCACGTCGTCCCGGCCCAGTTCGAGTTCGTTCTCCACCACGCGCAGCAGCTCGGCCAGCGCGTCCGGTTCGGGGGCGCAGTCGTCGTGCAGCAGCCACAGCCATTGGACGGGCTCTCCGTGCGGGAGCTCCGGCAGGTCGTAGGCGTCGTCGCGCCACGTGCGCGTGACGGGGTCCCAGCCGCTGGGGCGCTTGAGGTACGGGAGTTCCTCGGGGGTGAGGACCGGGGCCGTGCGGTTGGCCTCCTCGACGGCCTGGCCGAACCCGGTGCGCCGGGCGAGGTGCAGGACGCGGTCGTCGCCGAGGGCGTCGGTGACCAGTTGCGCGGACGCGTCCGAGCTGCCGGTGTCGGCGGCCATGACGGACTGGACGGGGCGTTCCTGGCCGAGCAGCCCGGCGATCGCGTCGGGCAGCCAGCGGGCACCGTCGTGGGAGACGATCACCGCGGTCACTACATGACGCGGGAACTCAGGTGTGGCAGCGCTGTCTTGATGGGCTGCCGTGTGGCTGTGCGCGGACATCGAGGTACGGGCCCCGGTTCGATGGACTGCGGTGGACTCCTGCGCCGCCTGGGGGCGGCGGGGTGTCTCGGACGAGCGCCCACACTATCGGCTGGGCAGGACGACGGCCCGCCGCCTGTGGACAACCCACCTGCGACGGGCCGTTCGGACCCCTGTGCCTCCGTGGCGGGGCGGTTCTCAGACCGCCGCCTTCTTCAGGCGGCGGCGTTCCCGCTCGGAGAGGCCGCCCCAGATGCCGAATCTCTCGTCGTTGGCGAGGGCGTACTCGAGGCATTCGGAGCGGACCTCGCAGGCGAGGCAGACCTTCTTGGCCTCCCGGGTCGAGCCGCCCTTCTCGGGGAAGAAGGACTCGGGATCGGTCTGGGCGCACAGCGCGCGCTCCTGCCAGCCGAGTTCCTCGTCCGCGTCGTCGACGTCGACCAGCAGTTGCTGCACCAGCTCGGTCATGTGCGCCCCTCGCTCTGTCTTTCGCGTCCCCGTGACGTGGCCGTTACCGATTCCGGCTGAACGACACGAGTGAAATTACAAGTGTGCTGCTCCGGGCGAGTCAAGCCGAGATCTGCTATTGGGCCCCTTATTCACTCTGCGGAACCAAGGCCATGCAGTAAGTGTTCAAATCGCCATAAACCTTGACAAGCAGATGAAGCCCCGGAGGACCACCGGCCCCGCACAGCGCTTGTACGGGTAAGGACGTCCTGAGGATCGATCCCGTTGCGGCACGCGCGTGTGAGCGAACCGGATCACAGTCGGATCACGGGACCGCCACGAGGCTTGCGCGCCCGGCTTGTGCGCCATGTGTCCCGGTGACCGCGTGAACAAACCTTTCAGCTCCGAGATGAACCGGATGAGGTGAACCGCGTCCCACATACCGGGTGTCGAGTTGACAGTGAAGGTGTGAACCGCTGTGCTTGTGGGCATGCTCGCGAACTTGGCACTCACCTCGACCGGCTCCGCCGGGTCCCACGGTGCTGCCCGCGCTCGCTGTAGCTGTTGTCGCTGTTCCAGCTGTTGAGCCCACCCGCTCCAGCTGACGGCCGAGTCGCCCGTACCCGTGACCCGGGCGGGACCCGCTTCTTCGACCCGGTCCTCTCGTTCCCTCTGACCTTCTTCATCACTGAGGAACCACCACCCCCATGAACAGCGACAGCGACCTGCAGATCGCCGGCGACATCCTCGAAGTCACGCACCTCCTCCAGGCACCGCGCGAGCACCCGGCCACCGTCGCCGAGTTCGTCGGCCTGGCCCGCTCCGTCGCCGCCGACCGCGACCAGTGGGAGCACCTGGTCCGGTACGACGCGACGACCCGCTGGTACCACCGGCTGCGCACCGGCCCCGGCTACGAGGTGTGGCTGCTGTCCTGGGTGCCCGGCCAGGGCAGCGGGCTGCACGACCACGGCCCCTCCTGCGGTGTGTTCGCCGTCCTGGACGGCGAGCTGACCGAGCGCACGGAGCGCGGCACGCGGGTGCTGGCGGCGGGGACGCAGAGAGTCTTCGGGGAGGGGTACGTGCACGAGGTCGTCAACGACGCGCTGGAGCCGGCGGTGAGCCTGCACGTGTACTTCCCGGGACTGACCGAGATGCCCATGCACACGGCCCGCACGGCCTGCGCGGCCCTCGGCACGCACGACGAGGTGGACGTCGTCAGCGCGTAGGACTCGCCTCTGGCGGTCGCCGTCCGCTCGTACGGGCGGGCGGGTTTTCCACAGGCGGGTGGTTGTCCACAACCGGCGGACGGGTTGTCGGCGGCGCCTGCGAGACTGGCTTCCATGCGCATTGTGGTTCTGGCAGGCGGCATCGGCGGTGCCCGGTTCCTGCGCGGTCTGAAGCAGGCCGTGCCGGACGCGGACATCACGGTCATCGGCAACACCGGCGACGACATCCATCTCTTCGGGCTGAAGGTCTGCCCGGACCTCGACACGGTGATGTACACGCTCGGCGGCGGCATCAACGAGGAGCAGGGGTGGGGGCGGGCCGAGGAGACCTTCCATCTGAAGGAGGAGCTCGCGGCCTACGGCGCGGGGCCCGGCTGGTTCGGGCTGGGCGACCGGGACTTCGCCACGCACATCGTACGGACGCAGATGATCGGCGCCGGGTATCCGCTGAGCGCGGTCACCGAGGCGCTGTGCGACCGGTGGAAGCCGGGGGTGCGGCTGATCCCCATGACCGACGACCGGGTGGAGACCCATGTGGCGGTCGAGGAGGACGGCGAGCGCAAGGCCGTGCACTTCCAGGAGTACTGGGTGCGGCTGCGGGCGTCGGTGCCGGCCGAGGCGGTCGTGCCGGTCGGCGCCGAGCAGGCGAAGCCGGCGCCGGGGGTGCTGGAGGCGATCGCGGAGGCGGACGTGATCCTCTTCCCGCCGTCGAATCCGATCGTCTCCGTCGGCACGATCCTCGCCGTGCCGGGCATCCGCGAGGCGATCGCCGAGGCCGGCGTGCCGGTGGTGGGCCTCTCCCCCATCGTCGGGGACGCGCCGGTGCGCGGTATGGCCGACAAGGTGCTCGCGGCGGTCGGCGTGGAGTCGACGGCCGCCGCGGTGGCCGAGCACTACGGCTCGGGGCTGCTCGACGGCTGGCTCGTCGACACCGTGGACGCCGGCGTGGTGGAGCGGGTGGAGACGGCCGGGATCCGCTGCCGGGCCGTCCCGCTGATGATGAGCGACCTCGACGCGACCGCGCGGATGGCCCAGGAGGCGCTGACGCTGGCCGAGGAGGTGCGGGGAGCATGAGCGAGTCCAGTGGATCCAACGGAGCCGATGAGTCCAGCGAGTCCAACGAGTCCAACGGATCCTTCGAGGACGGTTACCGGGTCTGGGCCGTGCGCGGGCTGCCCGAGGTGCAGGGCGGGGACGACCTCGCCAAGATGATCGCCGCCGCCGAACCGGGGCTCGTCGACGGGGACGTTCTGCTGGTCACGTCGAAGATCGTGTCCAAGGCCGAGGGGCGGGTCGTCCGGGCGGCCGACCGGGAGGCCGCGATAGACGCCGAGACGGTGCGGGTCGTGGCCCGGCGCGGGATGCTGCGGATCGTCGAGAACCGGCAGGGGCTGATCATGGCCGCCGCCGGGGTCGACGCCTCCAACACCCCTGCGGGGACGGTGCTGTTGCTGCCCGAGGATCCGGACGCCTCGGCGCGCGCGATCCGGGAGGGGCTGCGGGGCGCGCTCGGCGTCGACGTCGGGGTCATCGTCACGGACACCTTCGGACGGCCCTGGCGCGCGGGGCTCACTGACGTGGCGATCGGTGCCGCCGGGGTGCGGGTGCTGGACGATCTGCGCGGCGGCACGGACGCGTACGGCAACCCGCTGAGCGCGACGGTCGTCGCCACGGCGGACGAGCTGGCCGCCGCCGGGGATCTCGTGAAGGGGAAGGCCGCCGGGCTGCCGGTGGCCGTGGTGCGGGGACTGGGGCATGTGATCGTCGCCGAGGAGAAGGCAGAGGAGGGCGAGACCGCCGTCGGGGCTCGGGTCATGGTGCGGGGAGCACGCGACGACATGTTCCGGCTCGGGACGTCCGAGGCGGTGCGGCTGGCGGTCACCCAGCGGCGGACCGTGCGGTCCTTCACCGACGAGCCGGTCGATCCCGGGGCGGTACGGCGGGCGGTGGCGGCGGCGGTCACCGCGCCTGCGCCGCATCACACGACGCCGTGGCGGTTCGTGCTGCTGGAGTCGGCGGAGTCGAGGGTTCGGCTGCTGGACGCCATGCGGGACGCGTGGATCGCGGACCTGCGGCGGGACGGGAAGTCGGAGGAGTCCATCGCGAAGCGGGTGCGGCGCGGGGATGTGCTGCGGAACGCGCCGTATCTGGTGGTGCCCTGTCTGGTGATGGACGGGTCGCATGCCTATGGGGACGCGCGGCGGGACGCGGCCGAGCGGGAGATGTTCGTGGTCGCCGCCGGGGCCGGTGTGCAGAACTTCCTGGTCGCGCTGGCCGGGGAGCGGCTGGGGTCCGCGTGGGTGTCGTCGACGATGTTCTGCCGGGACGTGGTGCGGGAGGTGCTGGCGTTGCCGGAGGGGTGGGATCCGATGGGGGCGGTGGCGGTCGGGCATGCGGCCGAGGAGCCTCGGGGTCGGCCGGAGCGGGAGGTGGGGGACTTTGTCGTGGTGCGGTGACGCTCCGCCCGGGGCCAGGTGCCCACGGTGGGTTCAGGTCGGGGTTCGTGTGTGACTGCGGGCTGGTGGAGCTTGTCGCGCAGTTCCCCGCGCCCCTTGAGGGCTAGTGCCGCGGCAGGCAACGTTTGCCCGCCAAGGAGCGGCGTCCGGTGCGTGCTCTCGGCGTGCCGGCCGGAAGTCCTCGTACTGGACGTACTTGGGCTTTCGGCCGGTGCGGCGAGAGTGCGTGCCGGGCGTCGCGACGGGGCGAACGTTGCCTGCCGCGGCACTAGACGCACACCGGCGCTCGTATGGAGCGCCCGGTCTCGTAAGGCATCAACGGCAACCAAGGAACTCTAAGGAACTCCTGTGGCAGGACGGTTCTCTCCTCGGCCTACGCGTACGAGCGTGCGCGGTGGGCAGGTCGGTGTGCCGTCCGGGGCGCCTCGGCAGGCCGCCGCCGTTGCGGGGCGGGTGCGGGAGTGGGTTCCGCAGGGGCCCCTCGATCTCGGGCTGGTGCTCGGGCCGCTCCGGCGTGGGCCGGGTGATCCGACGTTCCGGGCGATGCCGGACGGGTCCGTGTGGCGGGCAAGTCTCACCCCCGCCGGGCCGGGGACGCTGCGTGTCTCGGGCGCGGCGGGCGGGGGTGCGGTGCGCGGGGAGGCCTGGGGGCCGGGGGCCGAGTGGCTGTTGGAGCAGTTGCCTGAGCTGCTCGGGGCCTCGGATGCGCCGGAGGCCTTTGTGCCGCGGCATCGGGTGGTGGCCATGGCCCGGCATCGGCGGCCCGGACTGCGGCTGACGCGGACCGGGCTGGTGCTGGAGTCGTTGATTCCGTCCGTGCTGGAGCAGAAGGTCACTACCGACGAGGCCTACCGGGCCTGGCGGTTGCTGGTGCGGAAGTTCGGGGAGCCTGCGCCGGGGTCTGCGGCGGACGGGCGGCTGTGGGTGATGCCCGCGCCTCGGACATGGGCGCTGATTCCGTCGTGGGAGTGGCATCGCGCGGGCGTCGACGACAAGCGGGCGTCGACGATTCTGCGGGCCGTGCGGGTGGCGAGGCGGTTGGAGGAAGCCGTGGGCATGACGGCGGAGGCCGCGCAGGCCCGGTTGGAGGTGGTGCCGGGGATCGGGCCCTGGACTTCGGCGGAGGTCGTGCAGCGCAGTCATGGGGCGGCGGACGCGGTGACCGTGGGGGATCTGCATCTGCCGGGGATCGTGGGGTGGGCGTTGGCGGGGGATCGGGAAGCCGATGACTCGGTGATGCTGGAGTTGCTGGAGCCGTATGCCGGGCAGCGGCATCGGGCGGCTCGGTTGATCCTGCTGAGCGGGCAGGTGCCGAAGCGGCGGGCGCCGCGGATGCCTGTGGGGGACATCAGGGGGTTGTGATGCCCCCCTCCAGGGGGCTCTGCCCCCTGGACCCCCGTTCGGCCTGCGGCCTCGTCCTCGAACACCGGACGGGCTGAAATATGCCCACCCGGGCTCGACAGAGCACCCGAGCGCCCTCAGACGGGCTGAAATGCTCGGCGCCTACCGGTCCGAGGAGAAGCGGACCGCGCCCGCTGGGATCGTTGCGTCGCACCAGATTCTCGCGCCCTCGCGGAGTTCGTTGTCGGGGCCCACGACTGCTCCGTCTCCGATGACCGTGCCGGTGAGGACGGAACGTTCGCCGACTCGGGCGCGGGTGCCGATGAGGGAGTCGGTGATGACGGCGCCCGGTTCGATGACGGCGCCGGGGAGGATCGTCGAGCCGAAGACCCTCGCGCCGCGCGCCACGAACGCGCCCTCGCCCACCACCGTGCCGCCCGTCAGTTTCGCGTCGGGGGCGACCCTGGCCGTCGGGAGGACCAGGCGGTCGCCGCAGCGGCCGGGGACCGCGGGGGACGGGGCCCGGCCGAGGACCAGGTCCGCCGAGCCGCGGACGAAGGCCGCCGGGGTGCCCAGGTCCAGCCAGTACGTCGAGTCGACCATGCCCTGGAGGTGGGCGCCTGCCGAGAGGAGGTCGGGGAAGGTCTCGCGCTCCACCGACACCGGGCGGCCGAGCGGGATCGTGTCGATGACCGAGCGGCGGAAGACGTACGCCCCCGCGTTGATCTGGTCGGTGACGATCTCCTCGGGGGTCTGGGGTTTTTCGAGGAACGCCAGGACCCTGCCCGTCTCGTCCGTGGGAACCAGGCCGTACGCCCTCGGGTCCGTCACCCTGGTGAGGTGGAGGGAGACGTCTGCCGACTTCGCCTCGTGCGTCGTCACCAGGCGTCTGATGTCCAGGCCGGTGAGGATGTCGCCGTTGAAGACCAGGACCGGGTCGTCCGGGGCCGAGTTGAGGCGGGACGCCACGTTGCGGATCGCGCCGCCGGTGCCGAGGGGTTCGTCCTCCGTCACGTACTCGAGGTGCAGGCCGAGCGCCGAGCCGTCGCCGAAGTACGGTTCGAAGACCTCCGCCAGATAGCTCGTCGCCAGGACGATGTGCTCCACGCCCGCCGCTCTCGCCCGCGCCAGCTGGTGCGTGAGGAACGGCACCCCCGCCGCCCTGACCATCGGCTTGGGCGTGTGCACCGTGAGTGGGCGCAGCCGGGTGCCCTTGCCGCCGACCAGGAGGATCGCTTCAGTCACCTTCGTCTCTGCTTCCTGCCGGGACCGGCCGAACTGTCTTTCGGCCGGCCAGTGTATGCAGCCCCTTGCAGACTCCTTGAAGGCCCCTTGAAGGGTCTCCGGGGTCTCCCCTGGCCCCGGAGCTCACGAACCTGTCGTCCGGCTCAGCGCCCCTGGTAGAGCGCCGAGGTCGAGCGGGCCGAGCCGAGCTTGCCGTAGAGCTGCTTGCCCGGGCACTCCGTGGCGAACCCGTCCCGATGGCCGGAGATCACATTCAGTCGTACGTTCTTTCCCTTTGCGTAGAGATTGCCACCCGCGGACTTCAGGTATGTCTTTCCTTTCGGATTCGCCCCGAAGAGGCCGAGTTTCCACGCCGTCAGCCGGGCGACGGCGTTGACCGTGGCCGTGTTCGGCTTGGCGGAGGTGAACGTGCCGAGGACGGCGATCCCCATGCTGTTGGTGTTGAAACCCAGGGTGTGGGCGCCCATGACCGGCTCCGCCACTCCCCCGGCGCGACCCTCGTAGATCTTCCCGCACTTGTCGACGAGGAAGTTGTAGCCGATGTCGCGCCAGCCCATGCTCTTGACGTGGTAGCGGTAGATACCGCGGATGACGGACGCCGCCTGCGAGCACTTGTAGCTGTTGCCCGACGCCGTGTGGTGCACGAACGCCGCCTTGACCTTCGTCGTGTACACGAACGTCTCCTCACGCAGCTTCTCGTCGGCTCCCCAGCCGCGCCGCGTGACGATGCTCGGGCGCGGGCCGATGTACGGCTTCGCCCGCTGGGCCTGCGTCAGCTCGGCCGCGCGCAGGGTGAAGAGTTCGCGTTCGGTGCCCGGGCGGTCCAGGGCGGGGATCTCCGTGGCGCCGAGCGGGGCGAGGGGGGCGTTGGCGGCCGAGGCTGCCGTCGTCTCTGCGGACATCCCTGTTGTCGCGGGCATCCCTGTTGTCGCGGGCATCCCTGTTGTCGCGGGCATCCCTGTTGTCGCGGATGCCCCTGCCGCTGGCGGCGTTCCGGGCGTTCCGGGTGTTCCGGCCGTCTTGGTGTCCGGATCGGTCGCGTTCCCGGTCGCCGGGTCCGGTGCGTCCGGGGGGAGCACGCCGGTGCGCGGTGGGCCCGCCGGGACGTGTGCGGGGGCGGCTGCCCCCGGGTCGACCAGTTCCAGGCGCAGGCCCGAAGGGAGCGGGGCGGCGACCGCGAGGGCGCGGGTTCCGCGTCCCGTTTCCTCCGTGCGGCCCGTACGGCGTTCCGTTTCCGGGTGGACCCGGACCTCGACGCCGTCGGAGTCGCCGACCCAGAGCGGGGCGGTTGCGCCGCGGACCCGGCCCGAGGCGCTCTCGGACGTCGCGGGGTCCGCTCCGTGGTCGGCGTTGTGGGTCTCGACGTCCTGCCAGTCGGACCAGGCGGCGGTGTCGGCCGGCCGGGTGCGGACCTGGACGCGGCCGTGGAGTTCGGCCGTCGGGTCGTCCCAGACGACGCCCAGGAGGGAGAAGTGGCGTACGTCCCGCCGGGGCAGGCCCCGGTCGGCGCCGGTGCCGCCGAGGGCCCGGTCGCCGGTGAGGGAGGTCAGGGACAGCGACTGGGTGCTGCCCGGCAGATCGGGAAGATCGGGGAGATCGGGGAGGTCAGGGAGAGTTGAGGTGGTCGGGGTGTCGGGGCTCGTGGCCCTCTTCGTCCCGGTGGGCGCCGCCTCCGTGGCCGATGCCTGTCGCACCGTCGCCGCGTCGGCGGGCGGCGTCAGCGGGAGCGCGAGAGCTGCCGCGCACGTGACGCCGATCGAGGTAGCTAGCAATCCACGCATGCCACTGATCCTGGACATAGTCATACATTTCTGTCCATCGGGGAATTGACGTGCCGTCGGGGTGCGTTGCGCCGAACCGGTGGCTCCGGAAAGGCCCCGCGAGCGGGGTGGCGGCGCGGGCGGCGCGTACGCTTCTGTGGGTGACTGCCACCGATCGCACCCCTGCCGACCTGCTGCGTTCCGCGCTGGCCGCGGATCCCGCCCGCCCCCTCGTGACCTTCTACGACGACGCCACGGGCGAGCGGGTCGAATTGTCCGTCGCCACCTTCGCCAACTGGGTGGCCAAGACGGCGAACCTCCTCCAGGACGGACTGTCCGCCGAACCCGGCGACCGGGTCGCCCTGCTGCTGCCCGCGCACTGGCAGACGGCGGTGTGGCTGCTGGCGTGTTCCTCGGTGGGGGTCGTCGCGGATGTGGCCGGCGATCCGTCGAAGGCGGACTTCGTGGTGGCCGGGCCCGGGGGGTTCGAGGCGGGGCTGGCGTGCCGGGGCGAGCGGTACGCGCTGTCGCTCGCGCCGCTCGGGCGACGGTTCGTGCCGGGGCCTCCGCAGGGGTACGACGACTACGCGGTGAACGTCCCGAGCTTCGGGGACCGGTTCGTGCCGTACGTCCCCGTCGACGCGGAGGCGCCCGCGCTGATCGTGGCCGGGGCGGAGTTGACCGGCGCCGAGATCGTGGCGCGGGCGCGGGCGGAGGCGTCGGGGCTGGGGTTGACGGGGCCCGGGTCGCGGTTGCTGTCGGGGTTGCCGTACGACACGTGGGAGGGGTTGAGCGCGGGGTTGTACGCGCCGTTGGCGAGTGGGGGGTCGGTGGTGTTGTGCCGGCATCTCGAGGAGGCCGGGGAGGAGGTTGTGGCTCGGCGGGTCGAGAGCGAGCGGGTGTCTGCGACGGCTCGGTAGGTACGGGTTGGTTTGGGCGTGGGTCGGTGTGGGCGTCGGTTGAGTGTGGACGTCGGTCGGCGTGGGCGTCTCTGGGGGCTGCCGCCCCCAGGCCCCCGCTTCGGCCCTGAACGGGCCTCGTCCTCAAACGCCGGACAGGCTGAAGACACGCACCCCCGCCGAGAAGGCGCCGCACGAGCCGGATTCACGCACCCCCGCCGAGAAGGCGCCGCACTAGATGATCGATTCCAAGGGGTCAGTGATCGTAGGCGGTCAGTGAGCGTAGGACGGGCTGTCCGGTGGCGTCGTTGTGCCATATCGCTGCTGT
>NZ_JBFAKW010000124.1:0-28422 GCF_040655955.1 Streptomyces sp. NPDC050263
TCGGGCGAGTATACCCTCATCACCATAAATGACTCCTTCTGGCCGGTCCCCTGCGGGGCCGGATCGAAGGTGTCCACCTACAAGGGGGAAGCCCCGTGCAGTCATGTGGTCCGGATCTGCGACCAACCAATGTGATGAGGCAGAGAGGCGATCGCTGAACTCCCGTTCCTGCGTGACCGTGACGGCACGCAGACCTGGAGGTCATGTTTCCCGTTCGCCGCCTTCAGTGCCTGCCCTGAGATTCCTCCGGCCGGACGGTGGCGGGCGGTACGCGTCCGGGGTCAGCGGGTCCCTGATGGCCGCACCGTGAGTGACCTTGTCGTGCGACGAATCCTGGCCGTGGCCGGTGGATCACGGCGTGAGGTTCTGGACCGTGTCGTAGAGCAGCCGGTCGTTGTCCTCGAAGTGCGGAGCGATCATCCAGATCCCCTCGCCGCTGACGAAGTTCGGGTACTTGGTGGAGCTCACCCCGACCTGGGTGCCGGTGCCGCTGACCGGGTCGAAGTCCTGGAACCAGGGGCCGCCGCTGGCGCCGCCCGTCATGTTGCAGGTCATCTCGTAGTCGGTCTTCAGGATGAAGTCCTTCCAGGTGCTGCCGTTGCACTCGACGAGTGAGCGCCCGTCGTAGCGGTAGCGCGAAATCTGGCGGGTGGTGCCCGGTGCCTGGCCCGGTGCCGGAACGGGTGTGCTGACGGTGTCCCAGCTGCCCTCGTTGGGGTAGCCGAAGGCGAACATGGTCTGGTTGTAGGGCTGGTTGAAGGCCACGTGCTGGGAGCCCACGACATCGGTCAGGCGCACGCCGGGTCTGGTCGGGTCGGCGACGGTGAGCGCCGAGACGTCGTAGTTGAAGTTGGACAGGTTGACCGTGTTGGGGTTCAGCGTGGCGAAGTCGTTCCACTGCGCAGTGGTGTAGGCGGCGGTCGCGGGCCAGAGCCCGTAGGGGGCCTGGTCCAGGCCGACCTTGGTGCCGTCATAGCCGGGAATGAACATCCAGGCGTCGTCGGTGGCGCTCACCGAGCCCTTCTGGACGGTGCCGAGGAGCGAGCCGAGCGCGACCACGGCCAGTGGGTTGGACACGCAGTGGCCCGCGGACAGGACGGTGCTGCCGTTGGCGCTGTCCACCGCGTTCGCCGAGCACTCGGTGGGGTAGGCCACGGTGCGGACCGTGGTGGTGGTCCCGTCCGCGACAGCGGTCACCGTCGTGCTGTCGTTGAAGATGTGCTGCGCGGTGGTGTCGGCCGGTACATAGGCTCCGGTGGAGTCGAGATGGAACCACTGCTTCGAGTCCACCGTGCCGATCGCGTCGCCCGGCCGACTGGGTCGGGTGGTGGCCGGCCAGGTCAGCGTCTGACGGTAGTACAGTCGCCCGACTGTCTGGTTGACGGCACCGGGGCGGCTCCAGATGCGGCCCTCGTCGAGATTGCTGTAGTTGGGGCCGTCGACGCCGTAGTCCGTGTTGTTGGCGTTCCACAGGGCCATGTCCTCGCTGGTCCAGTACGCGATCACGGCGTTCTGCCGGTCGATGCCGGTGGCCCAGGCCGCCTGGTTGACCGCGACCGGCGGTCGCACCGTGGCCGAGTCGGTGTCGGCGGCCTGCACTTCCCCGGCACCGGCCGCCAGCGTGCCGAGCGCGAGTGCTGCTGCCACGAGCGTTCTGCTCGTTCTCAGGATTCGTCGCATTGGGTACTCTCCGTGTCTGCCATGCGATGGCAGGTCGGCCCGGTTGTCGGCCCCCTGCGTGAGGCGGGATGAATTCCTGCGTTCGCCGGTGCATGCGAACTCGATACGAGGTCGCGCGCTTGCGCGGAGGCATCCAGGCCTACCGGCTTACCAAGCCGCTCCCTTCGCAGGTGTCCTTGCCGGCGATGTACTCGATCGACCGGGCGGCAGCGGCCGCCGAGGTCGCCCCGCCCGAGGCGATGCTGCCCGGGTGTATGAAAGCTAGCTGGAAGGGCTGTTCCCTCTCGCCCAACCAGGGGTTGAACTGCGCCTGCAACCAGGGTGGTCGGCGGTGTACAACCTGGGGTGTAGCTGTGTTGGAATGCGGGGTGGAGCGGTCGCTCGGGGCCTACGCTCGGACGATGTTCGCGCAGCGCATGTGGAGCGGGACGGTTCGCCAGGCCTTCCCACAGGCGGCGGACATCGTCTACGCGGTGGTGTCGGTCTGGATCTCGAGCACCGTGCTGCGCAACTTTCCCGACCCGCACGGCTACTGGCGGCACACCGACGTATGGGCCTACGTGCTGATCGCCCTGGTCTATCTTCCGCTGGCCCTGCGCCGCCGGGCTCCCCTGACCGTGCTCATCGGCACGGTGGCCTGCGTGCTGTGTTACTTCACCCTGGCCTACTACCACGTGGTCGTCGTCAGCGGACTGGGCCTGGCGCTCTACACCGTCGCGGCGCAATGCCCGCGCAGGGTCGCTGCGAAGTGCGCCGCCGTATCGCTGCTCGTGCTGCTGTGGGGCGCGCGGCTCGCCGAGCCCGGGAGCGGCCCGTTCAGTGTGGCCTTCGTGACCGTGATGGTCGCCGTCGCCTGGGTGACCGGCGACCGGGCCCGCCGACTCGCGGAGCGCGGCGAACGCCTGGCGGTGCTCACCGAGCAACTGCGCCTGGAGCAGGAGGAGAAGGCGCAGCGGGCCGTCATCGCCGAGCGCATGAAGATAGCCCGTGAACTGCATGACGTGATCGCCCACCACGTGTCCGTGATCTCCGTCCAGACCGGCCTGGCCGGATACGTCTTCACCTCCGACCCGAAGACGGCCCGCGCGGCGCTGGAGACCATCGCGGGCAGCGCCCACGAGGCCATGGCGGAAATGCGCCGCATGCTGGTCGTGCTCAGGGAGGGGACCGAGCGTGCCCAGGAGGAGGAAGGAGCGGGCGACCACACCGCGACCCCCGGACTCGGGCGGCTGGACCAGTTGGCCCGGCGCGTCGAAGCCGCGGGCGTCTCCGTCGACGTCCGGATCACGGGCGCCCCGTTCGCGCTGCCGCCGGGCGCCGACCTGTGCGTCTACCGGGTCATCCAGGAAGCTCTCACCAACGTCATGAAGCACGCGCCGGCGGCGAACGCGAGCGTCACGGTGCACTACGACGAGGCCGCGGTCCGCGTCCGGGTGGCCGATGACGGACGGGAGGCAATTCCCGTCGGCACCACCGCGGGGCCCGCCGGCCATGGTCTGATCGGCATGCGCGAGCGGGCCGGCATCTACGGCGGGACGGTGACCGCCGGCCCCGGCCCGCAGGGCGGGTTCGAAGTCGCACTGACCGTCCCCGTGGCCCGCGACAGGTGAGAAAGCGTCTTGGAGCGGTCGCTCGGGGCCTACGCTCGGACGATGTTCGCGCAGCGCCCGTGGAGCGGGACGGTTCGCCAGGCCTTCCCGCAGGTGGCAGACATCGTCTATGCGGTGGTGTCGCTCGGCATCATGAGCACCATGCTGCACAACTGGCCGAACTCGCAGGGCTACTGGCGGCAAACCGATGTATGGGCCTACGTGCTGGTCGCCCTGGTCTATCTTCCGCTGGCCGTGCGCCGCCGGGCTCCCCTGACCGTACTCGTCAGCACGGCGACCTGCACGCTGTGCTACATGACCCTGGCCTACTACCACGTGGTCGTCGTCTGCGGACTGGGCCTGGCGTTCTACACCGTCGCGGCGCAGTGCCCGCGCAGGGTCGCTGCGAAGTGCGCCGCCGCATCGCTGCTCGTCCTGCTGTGGGGTACGCGACTGGCCGAGCCCGGGATCGGCCCGCAGAGTGTGGTCTTCGTGACCGTGACGGTCGCCGTCCTGTGGGTGACCGGCGACCGGTCCCGCCGGCTCGCGGAGCGCGGCGAGCGGCTCGCGGTGCTCAGCGAGCAACTGCGCCTGGAGCAGGAGGAGAAGGCGCAGCAGGCCGTCATGGCCGAGCGCATGAGCATAGCCCGTGAACTGCACGACGTGGTCGCCCACCACGTGTCCGCGATCTCCGTGCAGACCGGCCTGGCCGGATACGTCTTCACCTCCGATACGAAGACCGCCCGCACGGCGCTGGAGACCATCGCGGGCAGCGCCCACGAGGCCATGGCGGAAATGCGCCGCATGCTGGTCGTGCTCAGGGAAGGGTCCGAGCGCGCACAGGAGGGGGCGGGCGACCACACAGCGTCCCCCGGACTCGGGCGGCTGGACCAGTTGGCCCGGCGCGTCGAAGCCGCGGGCGTCCCTGTCGACGTCCGGGTCACGGGCGCCCCGTTCGCGCTGCCGCCGGGCGTCGATCTGTGTGTCTTCCGAGTCATCCAGGAAGCTCTCACCAACGTCATGAAGCACGCGCCGGCGGCGAACGCGAGCGTCACGGTGCACTACGACGAGGCCGCGGTCCGCGTCCGGGTGGCCGATGACGGACGGGAGGCAATTCCCGTCGGCACCACCGCGGGGCCCGCCGGCCATGGTTTGATCGGCATGCGCGAGCGGGCCGGCATCTACGGCGGGACGGTGACCGCCGGCCCCGGCCCGCAGGGCGGGTTCGAAGTCGCACTGACCGTTCCGGTGGCCCGCGACAGGTGAGAAAGCGTCTCGGCGGCCGGCCGGGCAACCGCGAGGAAGGCGGAAATCACGCATGCCCACAGTGCTCGTCGCGGACGACCAGTTCCTCATCCGCTCGGGACTCGTCGCACTTCTGCGGGCCGCACCGGGAGTCGAGGTCATCGGAGAGGCGCAGGACGGCGAGGAGGCGATCGAGCTGGCAGCGCAGACCAGACCCGACGTCATCCTGATGGACATTCGGATGCCGGGCATCAGCGGGATCACCGCCACCGAGCGCATCCTTGCCCAGGCTGCGTCCCCGCCCCCCAAGATCCTCGTCCTGACCACCTTCGACCTCGACGAGTACGTCTACGGCGCGTTGAAGGTCGGCGCCTGCGGCTTCCTGCTCAAAGACACCCCACCGGACCGACTGCTCGCCGCCATCGACACCGTGCACGCCGGCGACATGCTGTTCAGCTCCTCAGTGATCAAAGGGCTCATCGAGACCTATACCCCTCGCCCGGCCGCACCCGAGCCGCACTCCGCGCTGGACACGCTGACTCCCCGGGAGTTGGAAGTCCTCGGGCTGGTCGGGGCAGGCATGTCCAACTCCGACATCGCCCAGCGACTCGTGCTCAGCACAGCGACCATCAAGACACACGTCCACCGCTGCATGCGCAAGCTCACGCTGAACAGCCGGGCACAAGCGGTCGTCTTCGCGTACGAGACCGGACTGACCTCCCGCGGCCCCGCAGCCTGGAGCACGGACAACACCTGAGGTGTGGGAGGCGACGACCTTCCGATCGGCCGGGTGGGCGGCCAGGGTTCTCAGGCTCCGGGTCGACATGCCGGTGATGCCCCGCTCGGCGGGGACCGTCAGGGCGATCAGGCAGATCCGCTCACGCGTTTCCTGGCTGATCGTCGGCGGACGGCCGCGCTCCATTTTGGGTCCAGTGCCTCGAACCCCCGCTCGTTGAACGCGTGGATCACATCACGCGCGCAGTCATCCGTGACCTGCATCAGCGAGGTGATGTTCGGGACCGGCTGGCCCCGGGCAGAGAGCTCGAAACGACCCAAGGCGGCGATCGCCAAAGCGTGAGTCGACCCCTGGGCCGCTGCCGAGGCTGCCGGCTCACCGATCCGCGTTGTTCAGCCGACCGGTCCCGGACGGGGAGCCGCCTGATCGGGCGGGCAGCGGAGTTGGCGGTTCTCGACGGTGCGATCGAGGATGCCTTGGCCGGTGCGCCGGGGGTGGTCGAGGTGGTCGGGGAACCGGGTATCGGAAAGACACGGCTGCTGGGCGAACTGGGCGAGCGCGCGAGAGGGCGCGGTTTGGTGTCCTTGACCGGGCGCAGCGTGGAGTTCGACCGGGCCCCGTACGGTGCGTTCGTGGAGGCCTTGGACGACCACCTCGGCAATGTGGACTTCCTGCGGCTCCGGCACGATGGATCATCGCCCGGCGCGTTCGCTCTGCTGAGCACGGCCTTCCCCGCGCTCTGTGACCGGTTCCCGGCCGGGCCGGAGCCGGTGAGGGCCGAACGGTACTGGTTCCACCGGGCGGTGCGCACGTTGCTGGAGACGCTGAGTGCGGACGGCGGGCTTGTGCTCGGCCTGGACGACCTGCAGTGGACGGATGACGGGACGGCCGAGCTGATCGACCATCTGGTACGGCACCCGCCAAGGACACCGCTGCTCCTCGCCCTCGCCTACCGTCCCCGGCAGGCCCCGCCGCGACTGGCCGCGGCACTGGCCCGGGCCGGAACGGAGGGAAGAGTGGCCAGGGTCGAACTGGGTCCGCTGTCCCCGGCCGAGGGAGCGGAGCTGTGCGGGGCCAGGACGGATCACCGGCGTTGCCAGCGGCTGTACGAGGCCAGCGGCGGCAACCCGTTCTACCTGGAGGCGCTGACCCGAAGCGGCGCCGGGAACGCAAGCACGCCGACCGTCCCGGCCGACTCGGCGCCTGTCGCCGACGATCTGCCGCAATCGGTGCGTGCCGCATTGCTGGAGGAACTGGGCGGTCTGTCGGCGGCTGCGCGGGTCTGTACACAGGCGGCCGCGGTGCTCGGCGACTCCTTCGACGCCGAGATGGTGGCAGTCGTGGCCCAAACCGGTGAGGCACAGGCCCTTGCGGCCCTGGACGAGGTCGCGGAGCGGGACCTCGTACGCCAGATCGGTTCCACGCGCCAATTCCGGTTCCGCCATCCGCTGGTGCGGGCAGCGGTGTACCAGGGGGTGGGCGCCGGCTGGCGGATCGAGGCGCACACCCGGGCCGCGGACGGCCTGGCGCTGCGCGGCGCACCGCTGACTGCCCAGGCGTCGCACGTTCAGCGTTCGGCGCGCGTAGGAGACGAACGTGCCGTCGACGTACTTGTACGGGCCGCCCGTCAGGTGATGACGATCGCACCGGCCGCCGCCGCGCATTGGACACAGGAAGCCTTGCGATTGCTCGGCGAGCAAAGCCGGTTGCGGCCCGAACTGTGGCTCCAGCAGGCCGATGCACTGGGCATGGCCGGACGCCTGCTGGAAAGCCGCGACATCCTGCGCACGGCCGCCTCACTACTGCCCGCACAGGCACGGGCTCAGCGGGCTCGGCTGACCGTCTCCCGAGCCACGATGGAGTGGAAGCTCGGCCGGTACAAGGAGGCGACGTCGCTGCTGCTCCGGGAACTGGACGACCACGACGGCCGGCCGGAATCAGAGACCGCGGCTCTGCAGGCGGAGGTTGCGACGGTGGCGCTTCGCACAGCCGACTTCCCCGCAGCCGTCGATTGGGGCGAACGCGCGCTGCACTCGGCAGAAACCATCGGAGACCCGTTGCAGATCACCGCCGTCCGGGGTCTGCTGGCACTGGCACATACCCTGGCCGGGGACTCCGCCCGATCGACCGACTGCCTGGACCTGGTCCTGGAGGCGGTCGACGAAACCGATGACCGACAACTGGTCGGCCAGATCGACACCCTTGTCACGATCGGCTGGACGGAAATGTTCCTGGGACACTACGACCCCGCGCTCCGCCACCTCGGCAAGGGCTTGGACCTTTCCCGTCGTACCGGCCAAAGCCTCATGCTCGCCGATCTGTTCGCCGCCTCCGCATACGTCCTGATGTGGCTCGGGCGACTGGACGAGGCGGCAACGTACGCCGAGGACGCACTGGAGGCGGCATCACTCGTCGGCAGCAACGAGCCGCGCTCGCTGGCCGAGGCGGTGAACGCGGCGGTGTCGATGTGGAGGGGAGACTTCGTCGGAGCACTGAAGATCTGCGAGGAGTCGCTTTCCCAGGCCGGCCCCGAACCGACCCAGTACCGGTCGGCGATCCTCGGGATGCTCGGCAATGCGCTGCTGCTCAACGGTGATCCGGCAGGCTGCGTCCGCAGGGTGGTCGAAGCCGGCGGTGGCCCCGACATGTTGGCGTTCGAAGCACCCATGCGCCCCTTGTGGTTGAGGCTGCTGGTCGGTGCGGAGCTGGGCAGGGACGATGTGGCGGCTGCCGAGAAGTGGGCCGGCCGCGCAGCATCCGCTGTGAGCCCCGACGGACCGCCCGGACAGCTCGGCTTCGCTTTGCTGGCCCGCGCCGAGGCGCACCTCGCAAGGGAAGACGCGGCGGCGGCAGAGGCGGCGTGCGAGGCCGCTGCCGCGTTCGGCGCAGCTCGAATGCCGCTCTATGAAGCCACGGCCCGGCTGACGGCCGGCATCGCACTGTCCGCCGTCGACCGCCGGTCCGAAGGACTCGCTCAGCTGGAACGAGCGAAAGCGTTGTTCACCGGCTGCGGGGCAACGGCCCTGTCCGAACTGGCCGATCAAGAACACCACCGCATCGGAAAGGGAAGTGGCCGCCGCCCGACCGAGGTCACGCTTCCTGCGGCGCGGGGACGGGGAGTTCGCCCGAGCCCCGGACGATCAGCCGGGTGGGAACGGTGAGGGTGCGGGCTCGAGTGCGGTCCCCGTCCAGGCGGGTCAGCGCGGTGGTCGCGGCTGTTCTGCCGAGTTCTTCCGCGTCCTGGGCGACGACCGTCAGGGCCGGCTCGAGGGCCTCGGCGAGCGCCACGTCGTCGAAGGCGACGACGGCGACGTCCTTGCGCTTGCTGCGGGCCAGTTCGGCGACTGTCCCCAGCGCCATGATGTTGTTGCCGGCGAACAGCGCGGTGGGGGGATCGGCCAGGCCGAGGAGCCGGGAGGTCGCGGCCTCGGCGCCCTGTTGGTCGTGGGCGTTGGCGACGAGCGAGCGGTCGTAGGGGATGTCGGTTTCCTGGAGTGCCGAGCGGTAGCCGGCCAGACGTTCACGGCGGGTGTACAGCTTCAGGGGCAGGTCGCCGACGAAGCCGATGCGCCGGTGTCCGTGGGTGACGAGGTGGGCGACGCCGTCGTGGGCTCCGGCACGGTTGGAGCTGACGATGCTGTCCGTGGCGAGGCCGACTCCGGGCCGGTCGAGGAAGATCACGGGCAGTCCCGCCGTACGGTGGGACTTGAGGTGGGAGTGGTCGGCGCCGACGGACGGGACCACGATCAGGATGCTGACGCGGCGGGCGAGGAACTTGTCCGTCAGGGCGCGTTCGCGCTCGGGGTCGTCCGCGGAGGAGCCCATGAGCAGGGTCAGTCCGCGTTCGCGGACGGTGTCCTCGATGGCGCGGGCGACGGCTCCGAAGAAGGGGTTGGCGAGGTCGGGGATGACCAGACCGATGGTGGTGTCCGGGCCGCCGACGCGGATGTTGCGGGCCATGAGGTTCGGCTGGAAGCCGAGCTTGGCCACTGCGGCCAGTACCTGTTCCCTGGTCTGCGCCGAGGCGGGTCCGTCCTCGTTGAGGACTCGGGAGACCGTCTTGGCGCTGACTCCGACTTCGCGGGCGACGTCGGCCAGGGTGGGGCGGCGGTTCGCTGCCATGGAGGAAACCGTCTCCTGAGGGCTCTCGGTTCCGGCCACGGCCTTGGCCGGAATCTGTGAGAGCGGGATTGTGCTGTCAGGTGGCCTGGACTCCGGCGGCCTTCGCGGCCTCCGAATCCGCTACGACAGTATCTCCGGCTTCGTCGACGGTGAGAGCGCCGGTCATGATGGCGACGACCTCGGCCATGGAGTAGTCGGAGGGCTTGATCACGGCGGCGCGCCGGCCGAGGCGGTGGACGTGGATCCGGTCGGCGATCTCGAAGACGTGGGGCATGTTGTGGCTGATCAGGACGACCGGCATGCCCTTGTCGCGGACCCGGCGGATGAGGTCGAGGACCTGGCCGGACTCCTTGACGCCGAGGGCGGCGGTGGGTTCGTCCATGACGACGACGGAGCGGGCCCAGGCGACGGAACGGGCGACCGCGACGGCCTGCCGCTGTCCGCCGGAGAGCGTCTCCACCGACTGGGTCAGCGAGCGCAGGCCGATCTTCAGGTCGGCCATGTGCTCGGCGGCCTCCTGGCGCATGCGCTTCTTGTCCAGCATGCGCAGGACACTGCCGAGGACGCCGGGGCGGCGCAGCTCGCGCCCGAGGAACATGTTCGAGGCGATGTCCATGGAGGCGGCCACGGCGAGATCCTGATAGACCGTCTCGATGCCGTGGGCGCGTGCGCTCTGGGGGCCGGAGAAGGCGATGGGCTCGCCGTTGAGCCGTATCTCGCCCGCGTCGGGGGTCACCGCGCCGGTGAGGGCCTTGATCAGGCTGGTCTTGCCGGCGCCGTTGTCGCCGATGACGGCGAGGACCTCGCCGGGGAGCAGGTCGAAGTCGGCGCCGTCGATGGCGGTGACCTGGCCGTACCGCTTGAACAGGCCGCGGGCCTGCAGCACCGGCGCGGGGGAGGAGGTGGCGGTCATCGGGCCTTCTTCCGGGAGAGCTGGTCGACGGTCACCGCGAGGATCACCAGGACTCCGGTGATCAGGGTCTGGTAGATGGAGGCGACGCCCATCAGCTGGAGACCGTTGCGGAACACGCCGACGATGAGGACGCCGATGAAGGTGCCCAGGACCGAGCCGCGTCCGCCGAAGAGGCTGGTGCCGCCGAGGACCACGGCGGTGATGCTGTCGAGGTTGTCGGTCTGCCCCGCCTGCGGGTCGCCGACTCCGGTGCGGGAGATGAGCAGCAGGGCGGCGATGCCGTACAGCAGGCCTGCGACGGTGTAGATGCCGATGGTGAGGCGGGTGGTGCGGATGCCGTTCAGCCGGGCGGCCTCGGCGCTGTTGCCCAGGGCGTAGACGTGTCGGCCCCAGCCGGTGCTGCTCAGCGCGTAGGCGAGGAGGAGGAACAGGGCGATGGTGACCAGGGAGCCGTAGGTGATGTCCGTGTGGCCCAGCGGGAAGGTCTCGCCGAGGGCCGTCAGCGGGCCGGGCAGGTTGGTGACCGTCTGCTCCTCGGAATAGATGTGGGTCAGCGCGAACGCCACGTTGAGCATGCCGAGGGTGACGATGAACGGCGGCAGCGGGATCTTCTGCACCAGCAACCCGTTGAGCAGCCCGAACCCGCCGCAGACCGCCAGGCCCAGCGCGATCGCGACGAGCGGTGGGACGGAGCCCTCGGCCGCCGTCTTGGCGATCACGATGCTGCCGAACGCCATCACGGCACCGCACGACAGGTCGATCCCCGCCGTGAGGATGATCAGGGTCTGCCCGATGGCGAGGGTGCCCACGACCATGACCTGCTGCACGATCAGCGAGAAGTTCCCGCCGGTCAGGAACTGGTCGGTCGAGAAGGAGAAGAAGGCGCAGGCCAGGAGGAGGGCGGCCAGGGGTCCGGTGGTCGGCGCCGTGAGCAGTCTGCGGGCCGTGGTCGGCGCCTTGAGCTCCGAGTACGGCGTTGTCGTGGCTGTCATGCGAAGTCCTTGTCGGAAGACAGTGGTCGTTGTCCTTCCTGGTCGGAGGACAAGAGGCCGGGCGGGCGGCCGCCCCCGGTCGGGGAGGAAGGGACGGCCGCCCCGCCGAGGGGCGCGTACGGACCGGGCGGGTGGCTCAGCCCCAGCAGTTCGCCAGGCCGTAGGCGGTGTCCTTCGACGTGAGCCCGGTCTGCGCCTTGTCGGTGATCAGCGTGACGCCGGTGTCGGTGTAACCGGACGCCTTCTTGCCGTCCTTGGCGTACGTCACGACGGCCTTGACGCCCTCGGCGGCCATCTTCAGCGGGTACTGCTGCGAAGTCGCGGCGATCTTGCCGTCCTTGACGGCCTGGGTGCCGGTGCAGCCGCCGTCCACGGAGACGATCAGGACGTCCTTCTCCCGGCCCTTGGCCTTCAGCGCGGTGTACGCGCCCAGGGCCGCCGGCTCGTTGATGGTGTAGACGACGTTGATGTCGGGCTCCTTCTGGAGACAGTTCTCCATCGCCGTCTGGCCCTTGGCCTGGTCGCCGCCCGTGTCCTGGGCGCACACGACGTCCTTGTCGGCGGCGCCGAAGCCCTTCAGGAAGCCGTTGTGCCGCTGGACTCCGACGGAGACGCCCGGCGCGAGGTCGAGGGCGGCTATCTTCGCCGTCTTGCCCTTCATGGCGGCCTTGGCGTACTCGCCGATCAGCTCGCCGGCCTTGAGGTTGTCGGTGGCGAAGAGGGCGTCGACCGCGCTCTCCGGCTCGGTCGGCGTGTCCAGGGCGATGACCAGGACCCCCTTGGCGCGGGCCTTCTCGATCGCGGGCACGATCGCCTTGGAGTCGCTCGGGGTGATCAGGATGCCCTTGACCCCGGCGGCGACCATGTTCTCCATGGCGGTGACCTGTCCGGCGTTGTCCCCGTCGAACTTGCCTGCCGCGGTGGACAGTTGGGCGCCGTTCTCCTTGGCGGCCTTCTCCGCGCCCTCCTTCATCTTCACGAAGAACGGGTTGGTGTCGGTCTTGGTGATCAGACCGACCTTGACCTCGCCGGAGCCGGAGCTCGACGAGCCCGATCCGGAGCCGGACCCGCAGGCCGTCAGGGTGAGTGCCGCGACGCCCGTGATCGCGGCGGCTCTGAGGAGGGAGGAGGACAGGCGAGTGGTGCGAGACATCATCGACTCCTGTGGGATAGCGGGCGGCACGGGGTTGGGATCAGAGCATGCCGCCCGAGGTGTCATCGTTGACTTATGTCATCGTTGACACTGCCTGGCGAGGATGATGGACTCCGTCTCCCGGAAACGTCAATGCCCCGCGCTCGTCACAAAACGGCAAACATCCGCGTCCGCCGCCCACCCCGGCGGTCCGGCAGCCGCCCTCCCGCGTGACCGGTGTGCCCGTACGTCCGTCAGAGAGGAGCAGCCCATGAGCCTGCGTCAGATCGCCGTCCTGGGTGAGTGCGTCGCGGACGCGTTCGCCGAACCCGCCGGCACCTCGAACGAACTCGCCCTACGTGTGCTGCCGGGCGGCGGACCTGCGAATACGGCAGTGTCCCTGGCCCGTCTCGGCACCCCGGCCCGCTTCCTCGCGCGCCTGTCGGGCGACGTGTTCGGCCGCCTGTTCCGTGCCCGTCTCGAGGCGTCGGGGGTGGACCTGTCGGACGCCGTCCGGGCCGCGGAGCCCAGCACCCTGGCCGTGGCGGAGCTGGACGCCCAGGGGCAGGCCGCGTTCTCCTTCCACGCCCAGAACACGGCGGACTGGCAGTGGACGGCAGAGGAGCTGGCGCGGGTGGACCTGTCCGGCGCCGCCTGCGTGCACACCGGATCCCTGGCCCTGGTCCGGCAGCCCGGAGCGACGGCGGTCGAGGACTTCCTGGCGGCGGCCGCCCCTCACGCGACCATCAGCATCGACCCCAACGTCCGGCCACTGCTGGTCCGCCCCGACGTCTACCGGGCCCGGCTGGCGCACTGGTGCACCCTCGCCGACATCCTGCGGCTGAGCGAGGACGACCTGGAACTCCTGCTGCCGGGCACCCCGCCCGAGCAGGCGTGCGACATCTGGCATGCGGCGGGGGTACGGCTCGTCGTGATCACGCTCGGCGCCGACGGCGCCCTGGCCTCGCTCGACGGCGAACGGGTCCAGGTGCCCGCCGTCGCGACGAGCGTCGCCGACACCGTCGGGGCAGGCGACTCCTTCACCGCCGGACTGCTGCACCACCTCGGCACGCGCGGGCTTCTGGGTGGCAGGCTGACGGAACTCCGCCTGGACGACGTCGCGGAAGCCTGCCGCTTCGGCACCCGCGTGGCGGCCCTGACCTGCTCTGTCGTCGGCCCCAACCCACCGTGGCAGAGCCGGCTGGCGCAGTTCGCCGCAGCCGACCGCGACTGATGGGCGAGCAGGCCGCTCAGCAGGAGATCACGGTCCGTCCGTTGACGCCTCGGCTCCGCCCACGAGTGACCCCTGAGACTGACGTCCGCCACTGACAAGGAGAACGAGACCGTGAGGAAAACCCTGCTCGCCGAGTTCACCGCCCGCGAGGGAGCTGAGGACGAGGTCGCGCGTCTGATCGGCGACTACGCCCTGAAGGTGCGCGAGGAAGAGGGCAACATCGCCTTCGACGTCTACACCAAGGCAGCCCACCCGCGCGCCTTCTGGATCTTCGAGGTGTACCGGGACGAGGACGCCTTCCAGGCGCACCTGAACGCCCCGTACGGCGGCCCGTTCAACGCCGTCCTCGTCCCGCTGATCGAAGAGGACGCCTCCGTGCTGACCTTCCTGAACCCACTGGCCACGAGTTCGTGACGAGCCTGTACCGGGTCATGGGGACCTCGGCCGGGCCGGACATCCGCAGTTCCTTGCGTGGTGCGCATGGTTTCCTGATCACCACGTTATGGGCTGCTGCGACCGGTCACTTGTCCGTCAGCGCATCGCCGGTTTTCCCGTGGTGTGCTCCGGACCGGCCGTGGACCTGCCATTCGCGAGGCGTCGTACCGTAAGCCGCGCGAAAGGCTCGGCTGAAATGGCTGGGATTCGCAAAACCCCAGCGTTGGGCGATTGCCGCCACTCCCAACTCGCGGGCCATGGGCCGCAGAAGATCCCGGCGGCACCGCTCCAGTCGCTGCATCCGAATCCAGCCGCCCACGGTTGTGCCCTCGAGCTGGAACAGTCTGTGCAGGTAGCGGACCGACATGAAGTGCGCTTCGGCGATCCTGGACGGTGACAGGTCGGGGTCGTCGAGGTTGCGCAGGACGTGCTCCTTCACCCGGTGGAGGGAGGCCACGGCCACCTGCGGGCCCTCGCGGGCGAACAGGCCGCGCCGCTCGTCGATGAGCAGCACCATCAGATCGAGCGCGGTGGCGGCAACCCGGCGGCCGACGCCGTCGTCGAAGCCCTCGGCTTCGCGTGCCATGCGCGCAAGATAGGTCGCCACGAGTGCGGCGCTGCCCTCCTCGCCGGTGAAGGCGGTGGCGGTCAGTGCCCGCAGATCCTCGTCCCGCACGTGAAGGTCTTCGCGAGGGAAATGGAAGGAGGTGAAAACGAATTCCCCTTCGAGTTTGATCCTGAACCGGCGGGAAGAGTCGGTGATGGAGAATTCGCCCGGTTTTATCACGGATTCCCGCCCGTCCTGCTCCTTTATCGCGGTGCCTCGCTGCTGAAGGCTGACGGTCAGTGATTTCCGGTCCTCGCGGGAGATGTTGCGCTTGTCGCGCGTCACCACTTGCGGTCCGGCCTGAACATGAGAGATCTGCAGGGCGCCGAGCCGACTGCTGACGATCGTTCCGGGCGACGGCTCCTTCTCGAGCAGATTCACATCCATCGGCATGAAGGTGTCGGAAACCGCTTGATGCCACCGCTCCGCCCGGTCGGCAGCGGACAGCGGAGCTGTGGAGAGGACAGTGGACACAGGTTTCCTCCGTGGACGTCGCGGGCGCTCGGAAAAGTACGCGGATCCCCTGTCCGCGCAGCCGGCGTGGATCCCGCTGCTCGGGGCCGGACCGCAGAGCACCTGCCTTTCCCCAGCCTGCCGTGCGGCCTGGGGAGCCGCATCAGTCGGTCGACTGGTCTGTGCGTCGTGCCCGCACCGGTCGCGGTGCGCCGGCTACCGCCGACCCGGGCGCGTCCAGGCCCCGGCTCCCCGCACCAGGGGATCGAGAACCACGGCCGACGGGCTCCCTCGGCCCTTGTCCCCGCAGGGGTCCGCCAGCGTCCCGCTCATCTCCCGCTCGTCCCTTCCCACCCCATGCGCTGCTCGACTATGTCCCGCAGCTGATGGCGACTGCTGATGCCAAGCTTGGGATAGACGTTGTACAGGTGGGTGCCGACGGTTCGCGGGGACAGGAAGAGCTGTTCCCCGATCTCGCGATTCGACAGGCCGTTCGCCGCGAGCCGCACGATGTGCTGCTGCTGAGCGGTCAGCTCCGCCAGCGGGGCGGCAGCCTCCGGCGCGGCGGTCCCACCGCTCGCGCGCAGTTCGGCACCGGCCTGCGCGGCGAGCCGGTGTGCGCCGAGCCGGGTGGCGGCCTCGATGACGGTCGCCGACTGCTCGCGTGCTTCCCGGGGCCGTCGTTTCCTGCGCAGCCAGAGCGCGTAACTCATCCGCGCGAGGGCGCGTTCCATCGGCCACTGGTCCGCTCCCGGGTTGACCACGGCAAGGCGGAAATGCTTCTCGGTGTCGGCGTCCAGATCCACCAAGGCCGCCGCGTGGTGCATCAACAGCGTCATCCGGAGGGCGGGCCGACGACCCTCGGCCCGTCGAACCGCCGCGAGGATGTGTGCTGCCTCCCGGTGCCGGCCCAGCCGCTGGGCGGCACCGGCCAGAGCAGCGATGGAACGGCTGGAGAGCAGGTTGTGCACCGGAGTGCCGTCGTCCTCGAACAGGGCCCGGAGGCTTCGGAAGGCGCTCTCGTGGTCCCCGAGGGACAGGGCGGCGAGTCCCCGCGCTCGAAGCATCCGGGCCATGGTGGCGCGGTTCTCGTCGAGGCTGACGGCGTGCCAGTTCGGTCCGGTGAGTTCGACCCCCGGTTCGTTGTCCCCGCGCATGGCATCCAGGGTCACGCGCAGTGCGTCGAGATCCAACTCGACGCACGTCATCCCGCGGACGACCGCGAAGGCCTGCGCCTCCTCGATCAGCTCCTCCGCCTCCGCCCATCGCCCGGTGGCCAGCAGAGCGTCCACCTGTACGGCAAGGAGGTGCGCGACCGGGCCCATGGCCCCCGCCGCCCGCAGCGGCACGAACACCTGCCGAAACAGGTCCACGCACAGGTCCGACTCGTCCGCGTAGTAGGCGACCGCTCCGATCGCGACCATCCGGTGCAGTGTCGCCGGGTTCTGCAGGTCGGACAGCCGCGGCAGCGAGGAAAGCGTCTGCAACAGGCTGGAGGCGCCGGCGGGATCGCCGGCGGCCCGGACGACGGCCAGGAGCGAGGCGGTGACGTCGTCCCGGGTGAGGTTGGAGTAGTACGGCTCCGTCGTCCTGGGGCCGGCCCGCTCGGCCCGGTTGATCAGGGTGGCCTGGTCGAGCATCCCCGGAAGGATCCTCAGGTGCTCCTCGAGTCCTGACTGGTGGGCGATTCCGCCGGCGGTCGCGACCATGGCGGTGGCGGTCGTCCCATCGAGCGGGGGAGTGCGCTCCCATGCGTCGACCAGCAGGGAGAAGGCCTCGCGCTGGTGCGAGAACAACGACAGCGCCCAACTGGTGGCGCAGATGGCAACGCTCAGCAGCCCCGGGTCACGATTCACGGCGATGAAGCTCGCGTAGAGTTCGCGGACCCAGGCCGGGTCTCCGAAGTCGTTCGCCGCCGTCAGAGCCTTGGCGAGGCGGCGGGCCCGGTCGTCGTCGCGGGGGCTGAAGCGCGCGGCCTGCTCCAAGGTCTTCGCGGTGGCGTAGAGGCCTCCTCGTCGCTGGGCCAGGAGGGCCGTGGCCTCCAGAGCCGCTGCCACCGATTCGTCCGGGCCGATCGCCGCGCCCGCCAGGTGCCAGGCCTGACGGGACGGTTGCTCACCGAGCACCGCTGCCAAGGCCCGGTGCGCCTGCTGCCGTGATTGAACGGGCTCGCGGTGGAACGCCGCGGTGCGGATCAACGGGTGCCGGAACACCACACGTCCGGCGACGACGGAGATCAGGCCCGCGCGCTCCGCCGGGGCCCACACGGACAGGTCGCACCCGGCGCCCAGGGCGGCCATGAGCGTCGCCAGTTCCTCGTGCGCCGATGCGGCGGCCGCGTACAGCAGCGCGCGCTGCGTCGCCGTCGGTAACGCACCCAGCTGGGCAGCGAACATCTGCTGGATACGCGAGGTCTGCGGTATGGCGTCATTCGTCGGCGCGAGCGCCCTGTTGGTGCGAAGGGCTCGGCACAGTTCGATGACGGCCAGCGGATTGCCCTCCGCCTGATGGAGCAGGTCCAGCCTGGCGCCTCCCGTGGGCGCGCCCGGCTGCGCGTCCAGGAGCTGCGCCGCCGCCTGGGAGGGCAGTGGCCCGAGCGGCAGCACCGCGAGATCCGCGGGGATGCCCGGCGGGGGGACCTCACCACGTGCTGCGAGCAGCACCGTGACGGATTCGCCGGCCAGGCGTCGGGCCGCGAAGAGCAGGACGTCCAGGGAGTCACGATCGCAGGCCTGGATGTCGTCGACGGCCAGCAGCAGGGGGCTCGCCTGCGCGATGTGCCTGAGCAGCGTCAGGACGGCGACGCGGAATGCCATGGGCTCGGCCGGCCCGGTGACCGGTGCGAGTCCGAAGGCCGCGCGGAGCGCATCCCGCTGGTGTTCCGGCAGGAACGCGAGATCGTCCAGCACCGGGAGCAGCAGCTGGTGCAGCGCTGCGAACGACTGCTGCATCTCCGTCTCGCAGCCCTGGGCGGCCAGCACACGCGTGCCCGTCCGGCTCGCCCGCTCCGTCGCGATGCGGAGCAGTTCGGTCTTGCCGGTACCGGCTTCGCCCAGCACCAGGAGGGACCGGGGCCGGTCACGACCGGCCCCGACGCATTCCAGGATCCGGCCGATCTCCGTCTCCCGACCGATCGGGCTGGTGGCCAGAGCGAAGATCGCCGTCACAATCCGCCTCGCAGTACACTTCAATGAACGATAAAGTACAGTATAAGCTAGTCTTGAACCGTCGAACCCAGTCCCCGGCGCGCAAAGTCAGACGCCGGCGAGGCATCCGGAAGACCGTCATCCGGACATGTTCTCCGAAGCGCGCGAAGCCGGGCCTGCCCGCAGCACCTGCCGACGCCGTCCCTTGCGCATCGACCAGAACACCGGCACGTGCGCGCCGTACCCGGTCGGGGAGGGGCCTGCGGCTCGTAGCCCGACTGCGTGACGTGTCGCGCCGAAGTCGGAGGCACAGCGTGCCGGTCGGTCTGCCTCGCGGTGCAGGGTGCTTTCGTCTGGAGGCCGGGGGTGTGACGGCTCCTGTGTCTGTCCTGGCGGCCGACCGAGTCCCGGCCTTCGTCACGCGCGTCGCCCGTTTCCTGTGGGCGTGCCGTCCGAATCACCCAGGGAGAGATCGTGGTGGCAGCAAGAGTCGAGGGCCGCGGGACGACGTCCGCGCAGCTTCTCAGGGGTCAGAAGGCGCTGGTGACCGGCGCCAACTCGGGCATCGGTCTCGCGACCGCCATTGCCCTGGGCCGGGCCGGGGCGGACGTCGTGGTGAACTACGTCGTCGGCGCGCACGAGGCGGACAACGTCGTCAAGGAGATCGAGGGCTTCGGGGTCCGCGCCTACGCCCATGAGGCCGACGTGTCCGACGAGGACCAGGTGACCGCCATGGTCGCGCGGATGGTCGAGGAGTTCGGCACCATCGACATCATGGTGGCCAACGCGGGCCTCCAGCGGGACGCTGCCGTGACGGAGATGACGCTCGCGCAGTGGCAGAAGGTCATCGACGTCAATCTGACCGGCCAGTTCCTGTGCGCGCGAGAGGCCGCCAAGGAGTTCATGCGGCGCGGCGTGGTGGAGGAGGTGTCCCGTTCGGCGGGAAAGATCATCTGCATGAGCTCGGTCCACCAGATCGTCCCGTGGGCGGGGCACGTGAACTACGCCTCCTCCAAGGGCGGTGTGGGCATGCTGATGCAGACCCTCGCCCAGGAGCTGGCCCCCCAGCGGATCAGGGTCAACGCGGTCGCGCCCGGCGCCATCCGCACGCCGATCAACCGCGACGCCTGGTCCACCCCCGAGGCCGAGGCCGAGCTGCTGCGGCTGATCCCGTACCGCCGCGTGGGCGACCCGGACGACATCGCCAACGCCGTCGTCGCCATGGCGTCCGACCTCCTCGACTACGTCGTCGGCACCACCCTCTACGTCGACGGCGGAATGACGCTCTTCCCCGGCTTCGCCACCGGAGGCTGATCTCCGATGCAGGATCACGTCACGCCCCGCCGGGTGGTGATCCTCGGCGGGGGGTTCGCCGGACTGTTCGCCGCCCGCGCCCTGCGGAAGTCACCGGTCGCGGTGACCGTGGTCGACCGCCGCGCCCACCACCTCTTCCAGCCGCTGCTGTACCAGTGCGCCTCCGGAATCCTGTCCGAGGGGCAGATCGCCCAACCGCTGCGCGGGGTTCTGCGGCGCCACCACAACGTGAGGTGTGTGTTCGCCGAGGCCACCGACGTGGATGCCGGCGCCCGGCTGGTGCACGCGCGGCGACCCGGGGGCGGAGCCCTCGCGCTGCCGTACGACGATCTGATCGTCGCGGTGGGCATGCGTCAGTCCTACTTCGGGCACGACGAGTTCGCCGCGCACGCCCCCGGCATGAAGACCCTGGACGACGCGCTGGACATCCGCCGACGGATCTACCGGGCGTTCGAGATGGCCGAAACGGCCGCGGACGACCGGGAACGGCAGGAGTGGCTCACCTTCGCACTCGTCGGTGGTGGGCCGACCGGCGTCGAACTGGCCGGACAGATCCGGGAGATCGCCGGCCACACGCTCGACCGGGAGTTCCGGAAGATCGATTCCGCCGGGGCCCGGGTGCTGCTCTTCGAGGGGTCCGACGCCGTGCTCGGCGCGTTCGGCCCGTCACTCGCCCACCGTGCGGCCCGAACCCTGCGGGGCCTCGGCGTGGAGCTCCACCTGGGCACGATGGTCACCGACATCGACGAGCACGGCCTGACGGTACGAGACCACGACGGCAGGACCACCCGGTTCGACGCCCGCACCGTGCTGTGGACGGCGGGCGTCGAGGCGCCGCCGATCGCGGCCGCGCTGGCCCGGGCGACCGGCGCCGAACAGGATCGGGCCGGACGCATCCTCGTCGAACCCGACCTCACCCTCCCCGGCCATCCCGAGATCCGCGTCACGGGCGACGTGATGAGCCTGAACCGGCTGCCGGGACTGGCCGAGGTCGCCATGCAGTCGGGTGCGTACGCGGGCCGGAGTGTGCGACACCAGGTCGAAGGCAGGACGAAGAAGCCGAAGCCCTTCACGTACCTGGATCTCGGCAGCGCCGCGTACATCGCCCGCGGCCGAGCCGTCGTCAAGGCCGGGCCGCTGCGTCTGTCGGGCTTCACCGGCTGGCTCGCCTGGCTCTTCATCCACCTGGCCTTCCTCACCGGCTTCCGCAGCAGGCTGGGAGCGGTGCTCAGCTGGTCCGTCGCCTTCGCCACCGGCTCGCGCCGCGAACGCGCCTTCACCACGCCCGACACCGACGCGTCGGCGGCGCCCCCACCACCTCCCTGACAACGGCCCCGGCCCCCCCTCGCATCCTGTCCCTCCTCAGCCCCGCCACCCCCGCAGGGCAGACCATCGAGGCGCACATGCTCAGCACCGCCGTCCTTCTGGCGAACAGCACCCCGGACCAACTCCTGCCGGCTCGTGAGCTGATGGCCTTCACCCTGGCCTCGCACATCCTGCTGGTCCCGTTCGGCGTGGCGCTGCCGTTCATCACTTTGCTGATGCACCACCGGGGGCTGCGCCGCAACGACCCCGTGGCCCTCACGCTCGCCCGCCGCTGGTCGGCGGTGATGGCCGTCCAGTTCGCCATCGGCATCATCACCGGCACCGTGCTGTCCTTCGAGTTCGGCCTGCTGTGGCCCGGCCTGATGGGCCGCTGGGGTGACGTGTTCGGCCTCGGGTTCGGCATCGAGGCATGGGCGTTCTTCCTGGAGGCCGTCCTGATCGCGATCTACCTCTACGGCTGGCGCCGCCTCAAGCCCTGGACCCACTTCTGGCTCGCCGTACCGCTGCCGCCGGCCGCCCTGATGGGATCGTTCGGCATCATCGCGGCCAACTCCTGGATGAACACCCCGCAGGGGTTCAGCCTCGACGCCCAGGGCGATCCGGTCGACGTCGATGTGCGGCAGGCGATCTTCACACCGATGTTCGGCCCGGAGTACTGGCACTTCGTGGTCGCGATGCTCCTGACCGCCGGCTATGTGGTCGCCGGTGTGTACGCGGTCGGCTGGCTGCGCGGGCGCCGCGACCGCTACCACCGGCTCGGCTTCACCGTGCCGTTCACGGTTGCCTCGATCCTCACACCGGTCCAGTTCATGCTCGGCGACTCCGCCGCTCGCGCCGTCTTCCACAAGCAGCCGATCAAGTTCGCCGCCACGGAGATCGTCTGGAAGACCGACACCCACGTACCGGAGTACATGTTCGGGCGCCTGCATCCCGACGGGACGATCTCCGGCGGGCTCAAGATCCCTCAACTGGACTCGATCCTCGCCGGATTCAGCCCCGACACCAAGGTGACGGGCCTGTCGTCGGTCCCGGCGAGCGACCGCCCGACGGCGACTCAGGCCACCATCGCCCACTGGGCCTTCGACATCATGGTCACTGTCGGCAGCCTGCTGATCCTGCTCGCGCTCTGGTACGCCTGGTCCTGGTGGCGACACCGGGACAACCCCGGCGGCCGCTGGTTCTATCGCTGCGCCGCGATCGCGGGAGTCGCCTGCCTGGTCACCGTGGAGTGCGGCTGGATCACCACGGAGGTCGGCCGCCAGCCCTGGATCGTCTACCAGCACATGCGGGTCTCGGAGGCGGTGACCAGCACTCGAGCCGGATCGCTGTGGGCGATGCTCGCCATCGTCGTCGTCGTGTACGTGGCCGTCTTCGGCGCGTTCCTCGCGGTCGTCCTGAGGATGCGCACCCGCTGGCGCATCGCCGACGAGGGCTTGGCCGCTCCGCGCGGCGAACTGCCCCCGGAGACCGACACCCCGTACGGGCCCAGAAGCGAGCCCGAGCCGGCGCCCGCGGGGACCGCGCCCGGCACCGGGCCCGACCACACGCCTGGCGGTGCGTCGTAGTGGCCGAGTTCATCGCATGGGTACTGGTGGTCGCGATCGCCGCCTACGCCTGCGCCGGAGGCACCGACTACGGCGCGGGCTTCTGGGACCTCCTGGCCGGCGGCGCGGAGCGCGGCAAGCGGCCCCGCTGGCTCATCGACCACGCCATGGCACCGGTCTGGGAGGTCAACAACGTCTGGTTGATCTTCATTCTGATCATCATGTGGACCGGCTTCCCGACGATGTTCCAGGCCGTCTTCTCTGCGATGTGGCTGCCGCTCGCCCTCGCCGCCGTCGGCCTGGTGCTCCGCGGCGCCGGGTTCGCCCTGCGCAAGCCGTCCCGTCGACTGGCCCAACGACGGATCTACGGCGCGGTGTTCGCCGTCGCGTCCCTGGTGACGCCGTTCTTCCTCGGAGCGGTGCTCGGCGGCATCGCCTCCGGTCGGGTCAAGGTCGGCACGACCGCCTCCGCGGACGCCTGGGCCAATGGAACCTCCGTCCTCGCGGGATTGCTGGCCATCGCGGCCACCGCCTTCCTCGGGGCGGTCTTCCTCTGCTCCGACGCCCTGCGGTTCGGCGCGCACGATCTCGTCGACTACTTCCGCGTACGGGCGCTGATCGCCTTCGGCGCCGTCGTGGTCCTCGCGCTCATCGGCCTGCCCGTCACCCACGACGACGCCCGGTACGTCTGGGACGGCCTCACCGGGGGCCTCGGCCTGCTGCTGATCATCCTGGCCGCCGTCTGCGGTCTGGCCACGGTGCTGCTTGTGCTGCGCCGGTCCCACGGCTGGTCCCGCTACACCTCGGTGGCGAGCGTCGCCCTGACCGTCGGCGCCTGGGGCTTCGCGCAGCGGCCCTACGCGCTGCCGACCTCGCTGACGGTGGCCGACGCGGCCGGCGCGTCCCACACCCTGCGCTGGCTGGTGATCGTCACGGTCATCGCGATCGTCCTGGTCGGTCCGGCGCTGGTGCTGCTCTACCGGCTCGACACGATGGGTGAGCTGGAGGAGCTCACCGACGCCGACACCCGGGCCGCCAGAACGCCGGGGGGCAACGTGTAGCGACGCACCCGTCAGCTCAGCCGGTCGGCGATGTGGTCGCCGACCCGCAGGGCGTTGGCGATGGCGGTCAGGGACGGGTTCACCGCGCCGATGCTGGGGAAGAAGCCGGTGTCCACGACGTAGAGGTTGTCGAGGTCGTGGGTCTTGCAGTTCACGTCGAGGGCCGAGCTCTTCGGGTCGTCGCCGAACCGCACGGTGCCGGCCTGGTGCGCGGTGGCGCCGATCGGCATGCCCTTGTGCAGGTAGATGCTGTGCGACAGCAGATGGTGCTCGTGCATGCCCAGGTGCCCGAGCATGCCCTGAAGCTTGTGCTGGAGGCGCTTCAGTCCGGCCACGTTGTTCTTCTCGTCGAGCGCCAGGTGGACGGCGTCGTCCTTGTCGAGGGTGACCCTGCTCTCGGCCAGCGGGAGGTCCTCTCCGCACAGCCAGAAGTCGACGGCATGGTGCGCGAGCACCTCGAAGGGCATGTCGGGCGTGACGGCGCCGGCCCAGCGCGGCGCCTCGCCGTGGATCTGGTCGGCGTCCGACTTGCCGAGCATCTGGATGCCGCCGAGCGGATACTCCCAGTCGTCCGCGCCCAGGTACCAGTCGTTCAGCGCCAGGGTCTTCTGGAATCTGGTCGGGTTCGGCTCCTTCGAGACCGCCATCAGCGCCAGGTTGTTGTGCCGCATGTAGTGGCGTCCCACCACGTCCGAGCTGTTGGCCAGGCCGCCGGGGTGCTTGTCGTTGGCCGAGCGGAGCAGCAGGACGGCGGAGTTGACCGCGCCGGCGGCGACCACCACGATGTCGGCGCCGAATGCCTCGGTCACTCCGTTCTTGAGCTCGGCGACGACCTTGGTGACGGTGCGTCCGGTCGGGTCGGTCTCCAGGCGCCGCACGTTCGCGTTCGTCACCATCGTGACGTTGTCGTACTTCAGTGCCGGCTCGACGCAGATCACCTGCGCGTCGGACTTCGCGCCCACCAGGCAGGGGAAGCCGTCGACCCGGTCGCAGCGGATGCAGACGCTGTCATGGGTGGCCCGGCCGTGCTCGTCCTGGGTGAGGTTCACGCCGATCGGCAGGTGGAAGGGGTGCAGGCCGGCCTTGCCCAGATCGTCGCTGAGCTGCTGGATGCGCGCCTCGTGCTCGACCGGCGGGTAGGCGTACTGCGCGCTGGTCGGCCCTCCGGTGGGGTCCTCGCCGTGCCGGCCGTGCACCAGGTAGAGGTGCTCGGCCTGGGTGTAGTACGGCTCCAGGTCCTCGTAGCGGATCGGCCAGGCCGGTGAGACGCCGTCGTGGTGGCGCAGTTCGCCGAAGTCCTCGGGCCGGAGCCGGAAGAGGGCGGCGCCGTAGAACTTGGTGTTGCCCCCGACGTAGTAGTTGACCTCCGGGGGGAACTGGTCGCCGTGCTTGTCGTACCAGAACTCGGGGGCACGGTACTTGCCCTTGACGAAGACGGCGGTGGAGTCCCAGTTGTCCCGTTCCCGCGGCAGGTAGCCGCCGCGCTCCAGGATCAGGACCCGCTTGCCGGTGGGGGCGAGCCGGTGCGCGAGCGTACCGCCGCCCGCTCCCGTACCGATGACGATGACGTCGTAGTGCTGATCGTCTGCCATGAGAGGGTCCCGTTCCAGTAGTCGATGGCTGTCCTGGCCGTAGAGCCTGTGGGTGCCGGGGTCATAGGACGGCTGTCGGGTTGACCGGCGAACCGGTGGCGTCCGGCAGCCTCAGCGGGGCGATCACACAGAGGAACGACCAGCGTCCCTCCGCCTCGCAGACCGGCGCCAGGTCCTCGAACTGCAGGTAGTCCAGCAGGTGAAGGCCCATGGCGTGGACCGCGAGCACGTGCACGGGAAAGTCCACGCCCTCGGTGGAGCTCGGGGCGGTGTCGTTGTTCCCGTCGCCGCCGAGCACGGCGACCCGCCGGTCCGCCAGGAACTCCAGCGCCGACGGATGGAGTCCCGCGCGCGCGTCCGCCGCGTGCCACGCGCCCAGTTCGGCGCGGCGTCGGCGGTGGCCGACCCGGACGAAGAGGAGGTCGCCCTCGGTCACGCGGACCCGCTGGGCCGTCTCGGCCGCGGTGAGGTCGTCGACGCTCACGTGATCACCCGGGTCGAGCCAGGGCACGCCGCGCAGCCGGGGGATGTCCAGCAGCACGCCGCGTCCGACGATCCCGTCGCGCGCCGCCTCGATGGAGAGTGCGGTGGCCCCGCCCGCCGTGACGCTGCTCGCGGACACGCCGCCGTGCAGGGTGCCGTCGTAGATCACGTGGCAGAGGGCGTCGATATGGCTGTCGGCGTCGCCGTGCACGTTCATCGCGAAGCTGTCCCTCGCGAAGTGGAGCCGGCCCTGCGCGTCTTCGTCCGGCTGCCCGCTCATCCGGTGCCTCGCGGGCTCCGGATTGTCCGGGCCGGGCAGCGTCTCCACCGGCGCGGCGAGCGTGACCGTCCGGCCGGTCCGCACCTCGCGGGTGGCGGCCAGCACCCGGGCGGGAGTGAGCGCGTCCAGAGCGCCCCGGTCACCCGCGGCCCAGGCGGCGCGCGAGCGCAGACGCCGGTACAGCACGCCGAACTCGTCCTCGGTCAGCGGCGGCGGTCCTGCCGGACGGGCATGCGTGACCATGGGTCAGCGCCCGCTCTCCGCGTCGAGCGCCTCGTCGAGGGTGGTAGCCGCCATGATGAGCGACAGATGGGTGAACGCCTGGGGGAAGTTGCCCAGTTGCTCCCCGCTCGGACCGATCTCCTCGGCGAAGAGCCCCACGTGGTTGGCGTGGGTCTGCATCTTCTCGAAGGTGTAGCGGGCCTGGGGCAGCCGCCCCGCCCGGGCCAGCGCGTCGACGTAGAGGAAGGTGCACAGACTGAAGGTGCCCTCCGAACCGCGCAGCCCGTCCGGCGATGCGGCAGGGTCGTAGCGGTAGACGAGGCTGTCGGAGACGAGCTTGCGGTCCATCGCGTCGAGGGTGGCGAGCCAGGCCGGGTCCCTCGGGGCGATGAACTGGACCCTCGGCATGAGCAGCAGGGAAGCGTCCAGGACGTCGCCGCCGTAGTGCTGGACGAAGGCGCCCTCCTGTTCGCTCCAGCCGCGTTCCATGACCTGCTCGAAAATGTCGTCCCTGGCGCTGCGCCACTTCTCCATGTCGGCGGGCCTGCGGAAGTGCTCGGCCAGGCTCAGCCCGTGGTCGAAGGCGACCCAGCACATCACGCGGCTGTAGGTGAAGTCCTGGCGGCCCCCGCGGGTCTCCCAGATGCCCTCGTCCGGCCGGTCCCAGTGCTCGGCGAGCCAGTCCAGCGTCCCGGCCAGCGCCTTCCATCCCCGGTACGTGGTCTGCTGCGCGATTCCGAGGCCCTGGGACACCGCGTAGAGGGCCTCACCGTAGATGTCGAGCTGGAGCTGGTCGGCGGCGCCGTTGCCGATGCGGACGGGGGAGGAGCCGCGATAGCCCTCGAAGTGTTCGAGCGTCTCCTCCGGCAGGTCGGGATTGCCGTCGATCCGGTACATCGTCTGGAGCGGCTCGTCCTCCTTGCCCTCGCGCTCGTACAGCCGGTCGACGAGCCAGTGGACGAAGGCGGTGGCCTCCTCGACGAAGCCGAGGTCCAGCATGGCCCGCACGGACAGCGCGCCGTCGCGCACCCAGGTGAACCGGTAGTCCCAGTTGCGTTCTCCGCCGACCTGCTCGGGCAGGCCCATGGTGGCCGCCGCGACGAGGGCGCCGGTGGGGGCGTAGGTGAGGAGCTTGAGGGTGATGACCGAACGGTGCACCAGCTCGGGCCAGCGGCCCCGGTAGCGGGACTGGTGCAGCCAGTCCTGCCAGAAGCGGCCGGTGTCCTCGACCTGTGCGGTGATCCCGTCGACCGTGAGGGGTGCGGGCGCCTCGCCGCCGGACGCGCAGACGGTGAACACGGCGCCGCCCGCCTCGCCGGCGCTCAGCGTCACCCTGCCGAGTACGTCCTGGCCGTCCCGCTCCAGGGGGAAGGAGGTCTGCAGGTGCGCGTCCATTCCCGGGGACCGGAACAGGCCGGTGTTCTCGCCGAGTTCCAGCCGGTGCTCGGCCCGGCCGTAGTCGAAGCGCGGCCGGCACTCGAGCGTGAAGTCGACGGTCCCCCGCACGCACCGCACGACGCGTATCAGGGTGTGACGGTCGGTGGCGGTGCGGGTCCGGTCCGCAGGCATGCAGTCGACGACCTCGCCCACTCCGTCGGGCGACATGAACCGGGTCACCAAAATGGCCGTGTCGGGGTAGTAGAGCTGCTTGCAGGTCACGTCGGGGTGCTCGGTGGCCAGTCGCATGTACCCGCCGCCGTCGTGATCGAGCAGAGCGGCGAAGACACTGGGCGAGTCGAACCGGGGAGCGGCGAACCAGTCCACGACACCCTGCGACGAGACGAGCGCGGCGGTCTGCAGGTCGCCCACCAGGCCGTGTTCGGCGATGGGAGGGTAGCGGTCCATGGCTGCTCCGAGTTCTCGGAAAGAGCCCCCTATGTCCACTATCTGCCACTCGGGTGGCCCTTGCGCGTCGGAAGCGGTCCACGATCGGTCGCTCACCGCGGCCGGTGACGACAGTCCGCCGGCCGGCGGCGGGCACTCTCACCCGGCTTGCCGACCCCCGCCCACCGGGTGTTACTGGCCGCATGGAGATGATCCACGTCCGGCTGGTGAGCCCCCCTGATCTCACCCCCCGGGCGGTCGGGCTGCTGACCGACGACCGCTATGTCTTCAACCTGGTCGTCCTCGCCGAACTGGCGCACAACCCCGACGGCGACGCGATCGAGTGCGACATCCTGGCGGGTGCGGCCAACGCCGTGCTGCGCGGTCTGCGCGAACTGGAACTAGTGCCGCGGCAGGCAACGTTCGCCCCGTCGCGACGCCCGGCACGCACTCTCGCCGCACCGGCCGAAAGCCCAAGTACGTCCAGTACGA
>NZ_JBFAKW010000125.1:0-27994 GCF_040655955.1 Streptomyces sp. NPDC050263
TCCGCCGCTACATCATCTGGCGAAACCGCCATGCCGACGACCGGCGCCTACGCGCCGTCGTCGACAGGGCAAACGTTGCCTGATCCGGCACTAGATCGTGTCCGGGATCGCATTGTGGCGCTCCGCCGCGACGCGGAGCAAGATCTCACGCAGCACTTCGCGTGTGCGTCCGCGAGTCTTCACTGCATGGCAGTTTGGGCAGAGTGCCACCATTTGACTCGGGTGATCGCGACCGCCGCTAGCGAGGTCCACTACGTGATCGACTTCGAGTATCGGATGCTTCCGATCGGTCACATCGGCAGGCTGGCCCGTGCACCGTGGGTTCTCGCAGCGTCCTTTGCTTCGGCCCAGGACGAGATGGCGGGCGGCACGTGAGCGCCTAGGACTTTGCGTGGTGCGGGAGACCCGTTTCTCTCTGGCTTTCGCTTCCCGCTGCTCGACTAGCCTGCAGCCGCGTTCGTATTCGGCTGCCGTGATGAGCCACTGCTCTGGCTCTCGCTCGGTCGTCTCAGGGAGGTCGGCTGCCTCGAAGTCGCCCAAACCGACGTCAGCGAGAAGCGGGGTGCAGTCGAGGCCGTCGAAGAAGGTGTCGACAAGCTCGTCGATCACGGCAAGGCGGGTTACCTCGGATTCTTGGACCAGCTCGTACAGCGGCTCGGCCAGGCCCCCAACCGGCTGGTTGGCAGCGAACCAACGGCGTACCTTCGCGTCACCGTGTGCGGTGGGCACGGGCTCCGCGTAGTCGTGCAACACCCAGACCCCGACGCGGTGGAGAGACGCGACGGGATAGTCGGGGCGTGGCCGCTCTCCCCTCACACCGTGTCGCTCCAGGAGGGTCTTGAGGGCCTCCTCGGTTTCGGACCAGGGAAGCAGCTGGGACTCACCGCGCAGCGCTCGGCCCATAGCCCATAGCAGTGCGATTGGTTGGTACAGGGCGGGGTGACCGGAGGAACGGTTCACCTGTAGATGAGTGATTCGGTGGACGAGGTCGTCAGGGGTAAGACCGGTCACCGGATGTTCCTCCGCTATATCGAAGCCGAGACCCCTCAGCAGTCCGGCGGCGTGCGCCGCGCCGCCGGAGAAGTAGCTCGCGGCCAGCGGCTGCTGACCGGGCAGGAAGCCGTGTGCGGCACCGACGATCGCCTTTGAGTCGTAGTTCTTGCCCTCGTGTGACAGTAGGTAGCGCCGGGCGCGCCGGAAGCCGTGACGCTTGAGGAAGGCCTCGCGGCCCAGCCGATCGCACTCTTCGATCGCCTTCTCGACCTCGCAGCGTGTTATGTCGGTTAGCGCCATGCCAAAACACTACGTGAAGGGGCTGACTTGTCCCCTGCGGCGCCGCCCGCATCACTCCAGTCACACCGCCGGTACCGACCCCCGCTGGGTGTCCGCCGAGCCTTCGCTGATCTGCGGCACTTACAAGTGCGGGGTCGCCGGTGAAGGTAGAGCGGGGAGATGTACAGGTCCCCGTCGGGGGCGGTGTTCGGCACGGTGGGACTCCAGGAATGAGGGGAGGAGCGTCAGCGCTGCCGTCGGGGTCCGGCGTGCGTGGTGAGCGTGGGCGGCGCGGCCGGGGGCGCGGCGACGGGCGTTGCCTGAGCGTGCGCGCTGCGGGCGAGCGCTGCTGCGGAGCGCGAATTGGGCTGGCTCGTGTCCCTGCGAGTGACCGATACGAGTGAGCGGTGGCGGTCGGGAATCTGGTCCGTGACGCGGGGCACGGGGGTGGGGTCTGTGAACACGGCAGTCGCGGCCGCTATGAGGTGCTGCGGGGTGTACCGGCTGAAGAAGGCTTGCCAACTCGGCGTGTACACGGGGTTGGTGCCGGCGGACATGCGCCACGTCGACTTCTCGGGCGTGAGCAGCTCGTCGTATTCGTGGAGCCAGCCGACGCGCATCTGGTAGGCGGCGTGGCCGTCGGGCGAGACGCTGCGGAAGGGCCGGGAGCCGTGGACCGGCTCCCACCGGTGGCGGGCGATCAGGGACGCGGGGCTGGTGCCGGTGTAGTGCCTGCCGCCGCTGAGGTGGTCGGCGAAGTTGTTGTGCAGTCCGTCGACGAGGGTCTTGGTGAACGCGGCCACGATCTCGTGGGGTGTTTTGCGGTCGAACGTGGTGATCCAGTCGGGGACGCCGAGCGGGTCCTCTGCGTAGGAGATGGTCCACCCGCCGTAGATGCTCTCCACGGGGTTCGCGACGCGTACGCGCTGGCACGGGCTGGTGAAGTAGGTGTCGGTGCCGAAGGCGACGGTCTTGGTCCAACTGGGAGCGAGGTCGAGGGTGTTGAAGATGCTGCGACTGTCGCCGGGACCGGCGAGATAGCCGGGGCTGACCAGGACGTCGGCGTTCGATTCGAGGGCGCGGGGAGCAAGGCTGGGCATGCGGGGGCCTTCGGGTGGTGGTGCGCGGATGGCTGGGCGGATCGTGTTCGGGAGCACGCGGGCACGATCGCGGCGGCGGGATCTGGCTGAGGGCACGGGAGTCACCTGGTCCGGGGCGGGTGGGAGAGCACGGTGAGGTGGGCCGGGACGCGTGGCTGGGGGTGGGGAGCGTGCGAGAACAGCTCGGCGGAGGCTGAAGGGCTGCGGCGCACGGCCGTGCTCGCCCACGTCGCCTGCTGAACGGTCGAGCCGTGCCGGCCTGAGTGAGTTGCTGCCGGGCGGGCGCGGTGGGCGAACTCCGCGAGCTCGGTGTACACGGGCGAGAGTCCGTGTGCCGCGGACGTCAGACGGTACTCGACGCCTCGGCCGGACAAGGGGCTCGTGCGGGTGATCAGCCGGTCGGTGAGGAGCTGTTGGATGCGGTAGTGGAAGGAGCCGGTGGCGAGCCCGGCTTCGTTTCGCAGCGCACCATTGGGAAGGGGGCCGTGCTGCGCGAGGGCACGGAGGACGTCGACCGCGCCTTTTCCGCGAAGTCGGCTGAGGGCGACTTCTGTGCGCTCTGCCTCGGCGAGCGACGACTTGTTGTCGGTGAGGTGGGTGCGGTGCCAGGTGGCGAGCGCGCGGTGGACGTGCTGCGTGGTGCGGCCGAGCGGGGTGAGGTCGTACACCCCGAACTGCGGTCGCTCCAGGAGGCTGCTCGTCTGCATGCGGCGCACGATCTGGGCCATGGCCTGGACTCCGACCCACGGTAGTGCGGAGTTGATGTCGGACAGGCGCATGGGGCCGTGGTGCTGGATGGTCTGCAGAGTCCAGGTGGTCCAACGCGGCGAGAGGCGGGTGACAGCCTGGTTGACGAGCTCGGTGGGAAGGGCGGGCGTGTGGGAGAGGTCGGGCACAGCGAGTTCTCCGAAGGGTGGTTGAGCGCCGTCAGCGGGACCGCGTGACACGTTCTGATGTCGTGCGGGCCGTGGTGGTGGTCGGTGCCGCAGCCGTCTGGGCATTGGTGGTGGCCGGCCCGCTGTGGCGGTGCGGGGAGCGGGCCCTGGCCGCCTGGGCACGCCGGCCGAGCGGGGACGCGGCGGTGGCTTCCCGCTCGCGCTCCAGCCGAAGGGCCGCGGTTCGATAGGCGGCCTGGTCCTGCCGCTCGCCGACGGCCAGGAGGTAGATCTCCCGTTTGTGCTGCGAGGAGGCGGGAGCATCCCGGTACTGGATGACCAGCCGCCAGCGGGTCTCGGGATCGACGTAGACCTTGTGACAGCCCGCCAGTTCGCGTTGCAGGGCAGCGCCGCGTTCGTTGCCGTGGACCAGGTGCTGTAGTTCGAGCAGGGCCAGGTCGCGGATGTTCTCCGGTACGGCGCGCAGGTCGGCGAGGGCCTCGGGATGGGCGGCGAAGGCGTACCGTGCCCGGCTCATCGCGTGCCCCCACGGGAGTGAGCCGGGGCAGGCTCTCCCGCTGACCGCGGTGGTGACACGGGCGACGGAGCCACAGCGAGGCCGTTGCCTGTGACCGTGGAGCGAGCGCGGGCGGCTGCCGTTCGGCGGCCGGCAACGTCCTGTGGGTCAGGTGCCAGAGGCAGCGGCGACTCCCGCTCCATGACCCACGTGTCGGCCTCCTCGGCGCTGGTGAAGGCGCCTTCCCGCACGGTGTAGGAGCGCAGGTCCTTGGTCGTCTCTTCGAGGAAGAGGCGATACGGCGTGCGCACGGAATCGGAGTGGCTGTCGTAGACGAGGGTGCGTACCTCGACGCCGGAGTCGAAGGAGCACAGGTTGTCGGTGTAGTGGTCGAGGAGCTCGTACCGGTTGCCCGGGTTGGTCCGGAGGAGGCCCTCAAGGCGTGCCGTGAGTGCGTCGGCGGGTCGCGGACCGTGGTGGTTGGACACCTCGGCGGCTTCCGGCGGGCAGCCTCGGCGGATCAGCCAGTTCTGCGCCAACGGGACGACCGGGTGGCGCTCGGACGCGAAGTCGAACGTCCGCTGCTCGACGTCTCGGGTGATGTGCAGCGTGACGTACTCCGCCGTCCCGGGGATGCCCCAGATCGCGGACCGGTCATACAGCAGCAGGTGGCTGTCGCGGCCATCCGCGCGGTGGTGCTCGGCGAGGGTGACGAACAGGTCGTCCGCGAGCATGGTGGAAGCGAAGTCCTCGCAGATCTGTTCGGTGGCGGCTTCGAAGCCGTCGATCCTGTAATCCGGTGCGGGAGGTTCGTACGTTGGGGCCATCTCAGACTCCGACCGGCTCGGGGGAAGCCAGCAGCCGGTGATGGGGTCGGGCCGCACTGGTGGTGCAGGCCCCGAAAGGCCCGTCCGGGGTGCGGAGTTGGAGCAGAGCCGGGTCGAGGTGGTCGCGGTGCCAGGTGGAGGGACCGGTGAGGCCGGCCTGGGCGTCGGTGAGCTGCTGCCAGGCGAGCCACAGGGCGTGCAGCCGGGCGACGGCCTCGGGGTGCTCCTGCCACTGCCGGCACCATGGGCGGCCGGTGGTGATCTCCCGTCCGTACACCGGTAGCAGCAGGTCGTGCACCCAGTTCGTCAGCGCGGCCAGTTCCACGGCGTACGCCTTGGCGCCGAGCGCCAGGATGAAGACGGAGGCCGGCCCGCCCTCCACGGGGGCGTGGGGATCACCTCCTGCCGGGGCGGAGGCCGATGCCGTGCCGCCAAGGTGAGCGGCATCAGCCTGTTCACTGCCATGCGGAGACGGCTGGTCGTCGGTGAGCCGGGCGAGGGTCTCGCCCTGTTTGCGGCTCTCGGTGACGAGGCGGGTGACCGTGGCGACGAGGTCGTCCAGGTCGTGGTCCGGTATGCGCACCGGCTTGCTCTCGTGGGCGGGTTCGGACATGGCTACCCCTGGTGCGAGTTCTGGTGGGTGGGGTGTCGAGGTTCCGGAGAAACGGGGGTTTGGCCCGGCCGGGAAACGGGTGTAGAAGCGCGGCTCAACGCTGTGCGTGATGGCGGCAGGCGGGAGGAGGCGGTGCCAGGAGTTTCAGGGCGCGGGCGGCCTGTTGCGGCACAACTCCGTTGCCCAGAGCGGTCAGTTGGGCGGGGCGTCCCAGGCCGGGTGTGTCGGTCACCCAGCCGGGAGGGAGGCCTTGCATCCACTCCACGAACAGCGGGCTCAGGCGGCCCGCGTCGTCGGTCGGCCGCGGTGCGGGCCGGGTGACCGTCTCCCATCGGGCGATGGCGGCGGCGTACGGTCCCCAGACCTCGTTCCGTCCGTCGTTGGCTTCGGCTCGGTGAACAACGGGAGTACCACTGCCGAGAGGGGCGGCCGGAAGCCTGCTCCGGGCCGACGGCCCGCTGTGCCGGTATCGCTCGCCCGGGGTGTCGGAAGCAGCCGCGCTGCAGCAGAAGGCAGGGTCAAGTCCCCATTGCCGTGGCGCTGGTTGGGTGAACCCTTCGTGCCGTCCGAGGCTTTCGGGGTGGGCAGGAGCCACTCGACCTCGTCCGCCAGGTTCGGTCCGTGGCCGCCCTGCTTGCGTTTCGCCGGGTGCTGACTGCCACCGTTGGCCCCCAGGTTGCTGGTCGGCGTCTTGAGCAGGGGCGATCCGTCCGGACGGCCAGGCGGCGAGGAAGATCCGCTCCCGGCGGTGCGGGGCTCCGACGTCAGCGGCGCGAAGCACGCACCAGCGCGCATCGAACCGGAGGTCGGCCAGGGAGCCAAGTACGGCACCGAGTGCTCGCACAGCAGGCTGACCTGCGGTGTCTCCCAGACACCACGGGCAGAATTCCACGTCGCCAGGGGAACCGGCGGGCGAGGAGAGGAGCCCGCGGACATTCTCGATCACCACCAGACAGGGGTTGAGGGCCTCGATGGCGCGCACGACGTGATGCCAGAGCCCGGAACGGGTGCCTTCGGCCAGTCCGGCGCGGCGGCCGGCGACGGAGACGTCTTTGACAGGGGAAGCCGGCCGTCAAGACGCACACCCCGGGGACGTCGGCCCAGTTCACACTGGTGATGTCGCCGAGGTTGGGCACGGCGGGCCAGTGGCGGGACAGGATCCGCGAGGCACCAGGATCGACCTCGGCGTGCCAGGCGAGCGTGCCCCCGAGGGCGGCCTGGACGCCCAGGTCCAGGCCGCCGTAGCCGGAGCACAGGCTCCCGATCAACGGCGGTGCCGCCGCCGAGGCCTGGTCAACGGCCATGGCGGGGTGCCGGAGTGTAGGCGAGCCGGACCGGACCCGGGGCGGGTGAATCCGCCGGCAGGCGGTAGATCGAGTTCGTCGGCCGTGCCGAACGGCTCAATGCCGCAAGGACACGCGGCGGCGTGCCGTCCAGCCGGTCCGCCGCGCCCCGCAGGGTGTCGCTCACCTCCTGCAGATCGTTGCGTACGAGCTCCATCCGCTCCTGGACGACGCGGAAGGCAGCCTCACGGGCGTCGCGCAGATCTGCCGAGTCGGGGGCTTCGGCGAAGCGGCGCAGGAAGCCGAACTGGGTGTACGCCTCGGTGTAGTTCTCCGTCGCGCGTCCTGCGGGCACGGCCGCCGAGGTGTACGCGTAGATGACCGGCCCGAAGTCGAGCCCGGGGGCCTCGTCGACAGCTCGGAAGAGGACCTCGTCCGACAACTCCTTGACCAACCCCGTCAGCGTGGCGAGCTGTTTGGACGCGGTGACAAGATCGAGAAGGCCGCTCGGGCTCTGGGGGACGGCGATCTGAGTGCGCAGCTTGTCGAACTCCCGGGCAACGAGGTACAGCTCGCCCTGCTCCAGGGCGGCGCGACCGGTGTGATCTGTCATGACGGGCTCCGGCGAGTCGGACGGTCGGGTGAGGGGGAGTACGGGGCTGCAGCGGTCGCCGGAGTCGAGGCGGCGGTGGCGTGGGGGCGGCTGCGGGATCGGGCCGCGTCGATACGGGTCTCCGGCGGGGAGGCAGCCGACAAGCTGCCCGTACGCGGTGGCGCGGGTTCGGTGCCGGAAGCGGCCCGTAGGCGACGCCGGACCTCGTCCAGCGGGCCCAGGGCGTGCAGGGCGTACCCGATCAGCCGTCCCGGGGCCAGGGACTCGTTGTCCGCGAGTCCGCGCACCTGCCGGGCGGAGGCCGCGGCCGTGCGGACGAGCGAGGCCTGGACGACCTGTCCGCCGAAGTGCTCGGCCACACCGGAGAGTGACAGCGGATCGCAGATCCGCAGGACGCGTTCGGCGTCGAGCGTCCCGTCGGACAGCGCACCCCGGCGCTGGGTCTCCCACAGCACGGTCAGCTGATCGACGGGTTCGCCCCGGTGATGCAGCGCGCCTAGGGCGCGGTAGATCTGCTGATGGCCGATGTCCGCGAAGTCGCCGGGATGCAGCCAGCCGACGACGTCGAGCAGTTGCTCGGGCCGGGCGCTGATGCAGCCGAGAAGGAACTCCTCGTCGGCGAGGACCTGTTCGTCGACGGGCTGCGGCTGCGGGGAGGACAACGTGTTCGGCGCCGGAGGCTGTACCGGTCGCGGCTCGGTTCCCCACCGATGGGCGAGGTCGCTGAGGACATCGGACAGGATCTGGGCGTGACGGACAGTCTCTTCGACTCCGCCGCGGACGGCGTCGGCACGAGCGGCCTGGTGGAGGCGGATCGCGTGCTGCGTGACGCTGCGGTGGATGGCGCCCTCCAGGACCATCCGCCCGTAGACAGGCGCATGGGCGGTTCGCGGGCACGCGGAGATCAAGGAGTGGGCGTACGACGCGGTGAGCCCACGGGTCCGGGTGCCGGCCTCCTGCACGGTGTCCGTCACCCAGGACAGCGGGATCGGGTCTCCGCTCTTCCCCGTTGTCGCCGGGTGACCGTCGGCACGGAGCCTGAGCATCGCGGCGTAGAGGGCGGCGTGCGCCGGACGGGAGAAGTGATCGGGCCGCAGCCAGGGCGCGAGCTGGTCGAGCTGGCCGGGGTCGAGGAAGACCGAGCCCAGGACTGCCTGCTCGGCCTGGACGAGCGGCTTCACCACCGGTCCTTGCGTACGGCCGTGCGCTCGGTGCGCAGTTTCGCGATGACGCGGTCGGCGGCGGCCATGTCGGCGGCGAAGCGGTCCAGCTCGCCGGCGAAGTCGGGGTCCGAGGCGGGGACGGTGCCGGTCGGGGTGACCAGCCACCAGTGGCCGTCGCGGCGTACGGCGGGAGTGCCGGCAAGCCGCTCGTACGGGCGGACGGATGCCCAGGTCGGTACGGGGTGGGACACGAGAACACCTCAGGAAGAACAGGGGGAGGTCGAGCAGCGGCTCGGGGACGCGGTGGGCCGTACCTCCGCGCGTCTCGTGCGGACCTCGCGCCGGGCCGGGGCGGTCATGCCGCCGGGCCGAAGTCGTCGCGGTGCAGCTGCTTGGCCAGCGCGCTCGGTGATGGCCGCGGTCGCCCGGGCCGAGGCGGCGCCGAGCCGGTCGGCGTCCGGCTCGCGGTACCACGGCTTGAGATCGAGGAGGGCGGGGCGGACGCCGGTCGCCAGCAACAGTGCGGAGCCCTTGGGCAGCGCCCGGATCGCGTCGGCCGGCAGCACACGCTCCTGACGCATCGACACCGACGTCGACCTGCCCGACTCGCTGGTGGACACGGACACCGTGCGTACGTCGTGGTCGCCGACGAGCCGGGAGAGCTTGTCCGCGAAGTCGGCGTCGTCGATGCCGGAGCCGACCAGCTTGATCGTCGCGGCGGACCACAGGGCATCCATGCCGGCCTCGCCCCACACCCGTACGCCCTGGCGGTAGGACTGCAGGATCGTGATCGGGATGACGCCACGGGACCCGAGGTGGGAGTAGAGGTCCGGGAGGTCCGAGATCTTGCAGACGTTGGCGGCCTCGTCGAGGATCGCGAGCAGCGGCGCGTCGAGGCGCCCGCCGTCGCGTTCGGCCTGGATGACGGCCGCGCGCATCACCGCGTCGGCGGCTGCGGCGATGATCGCCGAGGCGGAACCGCCGCCGTCCTTCGACAGCAGGAACAGGGTGTCCTTGCTGGTCGCGAACGCCTCGGGCTTGAACTCCCGTACCTTCTCCAGACCGTTGGGAGGGGTGACCCAGGCGGCGATGGCCGGGTCGAGGAGACAGCTGGCGTACTGCCGGGCGGTCTCGAAGATGCCGTCGCGGGTCTCGACGGCTCCGGCCACGGTGCCCTGGAGCTGGGCGGCGACGGCGTCGAGCCCGGCATCCTGTAGGAGGTCGATGGGGGTGCGGTCGGCGGGGGAGGCGAGCCAGGCCAACACATCGGTGATCGGCCGGTGGTCGCGGGCTGCCGCGAGGAACAGCGCCGTGAGGGTGTTGGCGGCGGCCGTGGACCAGAAGTCGCCCGCGCTCGACTCGTCCACGGACGCGGTCACGAAGTGACCGGCCAGCCGCCGCGCCCCGGCGAGATCATGGGCGTCGGCGAGGACGTCCCACCACATGCTCTGCGGGGCGTGGGCGATCTGCTGCGGGTCCAGCGTCCACACCGTGCCCACCCGGGAACGCTCGTCGAGCGTCGCCGTGAAGGCATCGCGGGCCGCCTTGTTCGAGGTCAGCAGCACCGGGCCGGGGGCGCGCAGGATCGCGGGTATCGCAAGGCCCGAGGTCTTCCCGGAGCGGGGCGCCATGATCGCGAGGAGAACGTCCTCCCAGGAGGAACGGACCTCGGTGCTTCCCGGCTTCAGCGTGCCCAGCAGCACGCCGCGGTCGTCCGGGACCACTGCCTTGGGCTTGACGCCCTTCAAGCTGGGCCGCAGATCGATCGCCTTCGCGGCGATCTTCTTGGGCAGCAGGTCGGCCAGGTCCCGACGATCGGCCAGCCCGCTGGGATTCCGGCGAAAGCGCAGCCAGAGCCGGGCGCCGAGGACGGCTGCCGCGGTGAGTGTGGCGGCGGGCAGCAGGTAGCAGCTGGTGAGGACGGCGGGCTGGGCGAGATGCGGCCAGACGAGCTCGGGGTGCAGGAGCGCGTTGGTCGGCTGGAAGGCGGCCCACGGATCGGAGCCGGCCACGGCGTTGGCGAGGTTGCCGAACAGCCAGGCCAGTGAGCCTCCCGTCATACCGAGACCGGCGATGCCGATCAGGAGGTAGAGGAGGAAGTCGGTGCCGGTGGTGGTCGAGGGCGTGCTGGTACGCGGAGATGGCAAGGCGGGATCCAGAGGGGTGCGGACCTACGGGTGGCGGCGGGGCGGTGGGTTGCTCTGGCGATCACGAGTGGGCTCCTTGCGGTTGGGGCGGTGAGCAGGGGAGTTGGACGAACAAGAGAGGGAGCGATCAGCGAGTCCGGCCCGGCTTGGGCGTGACGGGAGGCGCGGCGGCGGGCTCATCGGAGGCGGCGGGCGCGGCTGCGGTGCGTGGGCTCGGGGCCGTCGCGTAGTAGCTGGCGACGCCCTCCTGCCAACTCCGCTTCCGGGGCGGCCCGAGCGCCCGCATCTGGCCTCCGGCGCGGCGCAGGTCATCGCCGAGGGAAGTGAGCGTGGAAGCAGCGTCCTCGAAGACGTGGGACAGGTCCCAACCATCCGCGGTGTCGACCACGTTGGCCTGCACGGCTGCAGCCTCGAAGAACTCACCGAGGCGGACGAGTACACCGTCGTCCGGATCCACGACGTGCTCGACGAGGTCGGCCGCCCCCACATACGTCTCGGCTCCGTTGAGCAGGTCGGTCAGGGCGAGGATCTGCTGCCCGTAGACGCGCGTGCCCAGTGGATCGGTGGGCGTGGCGACGCGGGTGACGTCCAGACCGGGATCGAGTTCGACCTGGTAGCCGACGGCCACGAGCATTCGGGCGGCATGGCTGGCCATCTGGTTCTCGCGTTCTTCGCCCATGTCCCAGGGCAGGCGGTACCAGAAGGAGAGCGGCGTGGTCTCGATGACGAAGCCGGCGCGCTGGAGGAGGGTGACAGCCAGCTCGTCTCCCCCTTCGGCGGTGACGTTGCCGGTCGGCTCGCGGGTGATGACGACATCGGGCGTGGTGGACATGGAGGCCTCCGCAGACGGTCAGAAGTGGGGGTTCTCGGTGGGCCGGTCGCCCTCGGCGGCTGCCAGCAGCTCGGGCAGGTCGGCCGGGTCGGCATCGCGCTGATCCAGCCACCACCCGGCACGCGTCAGGGGCCGTACGGCGTTCTCAATGGCCGCCCACTCCGCCTCGCTGGTAGTGCCTTCCATGACGAGAGCGGTGTACGCCGCGGCCACGAGCTGGTGGCGGCAGCGGGTGCCCCAGGCGACTGCGCGGTCCGTGCCGTCCAGCGGCGGCATCCGGTACCGCGTCGACCATTCCTCGGCCTCGGCCTGCTCGACGGCTCGCTTCTTCGCCAGCCACTCGGCCTTCGACTCGGTGTCCTCGCCTTGGGCGGCACGCCAGCAGTCGGAGCAGTCGTGCTCGGCGAGCCAGCGGGCGTAGCCGGCACGCCGGTCGGCCGGGCGGTCGGAGAGGTCGGTCTGAGTGGTGTCTCCGCAAGCGTGGTTGATGGTCCAGATCTTCTTGACGGCCATGAGCCGGACTCCTTGTGCGATCGAGAGAAAGGTCAGCGCGTACGGCGAGGGCTGGACGGGGAGGCCGGTGAGTGGGCTGCTCCGTCCGGGGAGACGGACAGGGTGGCCGGGCGGGTCGGGGAGGACGCGAGAGCTGCGCGGGCGCGGGCGGTGTGCGTGACGGACGGGATCTCGTACCGGCTGAGCAGCGGCACCTCGGACAGGGGTGGGGCGTTGTCCGGGGTCACGTCCGGCATGACCGCCAGGTCGAGCTGGGCGGTGACGAGTTGGTCGCCGAGGAATGCGACGTGGTGGGCGATGGTGCGCAGGCGCAGGCCCAGCTCACGGCCGTTGGCGGTGCCGAGCCGCTCGCACTAGGCGGCGGCCGTGTCGATGAACTCTTCCAAGTCGCCGACGACGCCGTGGTGTTCGTCGAGGATCTGCTCCAGGACATCGGCGACGTCGGCCGAGCGGCGCAGCTCGTGCAGTTCCCCGGTCAGGGCGGTCAGCGGCTGCCCGGGCAGAGCCTGGCGTGCAGGTACTCCGTCCGGCGTAGGGATCGGGGGCGGCAGCATGATGCGGGGGTCGGCGGCGACCGAGAGGCCGGCGTCCTGGAATTCGCGGCTGGCGCGGGCCACGGTCCGCACCGCCGTGTTGTGCGGGGTGTCGCCGGGCAGGACGTAGAGATCGAGGGCGCTGCTGTGGCGGAAGTGGTGCCTGCGCAGCACCTCGTCGAGGAACGGCCGGTCGTCCGCCACGGCGGCGGCCACCCCGAGGCCGGGGTGAACGCCGAAGGCGACGTCGGGCTCGAGTTGCAGATTCATGGTGAAGGCTTCCTTCGGCTCGAACGGCCTAGCGGGCGCGGACCGGTTGCTGGGCGGCCGGGGCCCGGCGGTAGGAGACGGTGACGTCGGGCCGTTGCGGCACCGAGGTACTGGCGCGGGCCGGGGAGATGGCGGTGGCGGCCTGGGCTCGGCGCTGCCATGTCGCGGGAGTCGGGTCGGGACGGCCGTTGCCGCGGATGTAGGAGAACGCGTCGAATGCGAGATCGGTGCTGTCCAACCGGCTCTCGACGTAGCGCAGATCGCCCTCGCCGTGCAGAAGTACGCCCTCGCGGGTGCGCAAGTCGGTACCGACCGCGCGCAGCGTGCCGTCGGGGTCGCGGACCTGGTCGTGCACGATGATCCGGGCGGCCCGGATGTCGGCATCGAGCGTGCGGGCGGAGGCGAAGACCGCCTCCCCGCCGCTGAGAACCTTCGGGGCGGTGCTGTGCTCCGGCCCGTCGAGGAGACCTCGGCCCGGGATGGGCCGGGTGGCCGGGTTGAGGTCGTACGCGGCGTCGGAGGAGACGCTGTACCGCGCGGCGCGCAACGACTGGACGGCCTGCTGCCCACGCCGCAGCAGGTCGCGGTTCGGCTCGGTCAGGGAGTACAGGCGGCTGCCAGGCAACCGATCGAAGCCGACTCGCCGCAGCATGTGATCGGCGACGTGGTTGTCGTGCGACATCGCGGCCACGACGCCGTACTGGTCGTGGTGGGCGATGGTGATGTGCGGGGGTATTTCCGCCACGAAAGGTGCACCTCGCAGAGGTCGGGGCCGTGCGGAGGACGAGGATGTGGCCCGAAGAGGGATTTGGCGGGGCCGGGGAATCTGCGCTAGCGCGATCGGCGCACGCGGTCGTGCGTGAGGAGGCCGGGTGGCGCCGCAGCGGCGGACACCGCCGTCATCGCGAAGCTCTGGCGGATCGCGTGCGGGGACCGGGCGCGGGCGGCCTGGATCTGCGCGGACTGCTGTGACCTGGCCGGACGGCCGCGCAGGCCGCGCTCGGCTCGTGCCATCTCGACGAGCGCGCCGCCGCTTTCCATCCAGGTCAGGGAGTAGTGCCAGCCTTCGGCATTACGCTCGACGACGGCCTTCGCGAACGCGGCCTCGGCGCGAGGGTGATCCGGCAGGAGCGCACCGGTGACGTCCTCGAAGTCGGCCTGAACACGCGCGCCGCCCTCCAACGCCTCGCGCAGCACCCGAAGCCGGTACGGCCACTGCCCATCGGCACGATCCTTCGGATCCAGGAACGGGAGCGTTTCCTCGGTGTGGGCGACCAGGGCAGGGCCGTGGCCGAGGAAGGGAGCGAACTGCGCCCACATCTCCGCATCCCGTTGCTGCTGCCGCAGGCCGTAGCGCTCGTCGAGGGGCCAGTGGTCCGCATCGCACAGGCTGTCGGAGATGGCGTCCCATTCGGCAAGGACCCCCTCGCCGGCAGCTACCGCCATGGCGACCTGTTCAATGAGTGCTTCACGTACGGCCTGCTCGTAGCGGGGAAGCAGCCGGTTGGCCACCGCCGACGCCGCGCGCGCCGGGTCCGCGTCGACGACGATGCCGTCGGGTGCTTTCACCCGGTCCGCGACGTCACTGCCGCTCGGCTGCAAGGCGGCGACCAGAAACTCACGTTTGCGCCGCGGGCGGTCGACGACGACCAACTCGCAACCGGTGTCGCTGGTGAGCACGGCGTCCCGGGACAGCACGAACTGATCGAAGGCCCAGTTCACATGCCCGAGGTCCCAGATCCGCTCCGCAAGGGGGAACTGATCGGAGTGCGCGGCGTGCTCCTGGGCGACGACGGCCCATGAGCCGGGCAGCCGGGCGGCGAGCCCCTCGGCGAACGCCACAAGATTCGCGCGGCCGTTGTGCCTGCGGACGGCGGAGGCGACCTGGCGCACTGAGGCCGACGCCGTGAAACGAGATGCTGGGAGGCTGTCACCGCGCGTGGTCGGTGTCGGGTCAGCCCTGACGGGGGCCCGCTTCGTTGGGCGGCAGAGCCTGCCGGCCGTCGAGCCGCCGCGAATCGTCAAGGACGCCGAACGGGCCCGTGGCCAGAGGGATATAGCTGTGAGAGGCGTTGGCCGCGCTTGCGCGGATGTAGCGCCGGACGAGCCGATGCACCACGTGGCGGACCTTGTACTGCTGATACATGGAGACGGACTTCCTAGGAACGCTCGGGGTTGGAAGAACAGGAGGCCGGGACGTCGCGCCGGCCCCCTGAACGGTGGAATTGATCAAGGACGAGTGATCGCGGCCATTCGGGCGTCCGTGTCAAACAACTCGCGCTCCCGCGGATGCAAAAGATGTTGAGTAATGAACGATCGGCCGGCCACCTTCCACAGGCCACGCCCCTTGGTGAGGGCGGAGACGGCCTGCGTCTCGACGCCGGTGAGCCCCAACAGGGATGCTGCGTAGGCGAGTTGGTCGGCCTCCTGGCGGTAGATGATCCGGGTGGAGCAGTCGGTGAGCAGGCCCTCGGCCAGGGCCCGGCCCCGGGAGCCGGCATCGCCAGCGGCCAACAGATCGCTGAGGCGGTGGATGACCATCAGGTTCGCGATACCCAGGCCGCGGGAGAGCTTCCACTGGCTCTGCATCCGTTCCAGCAGGGCGACATGGCGCATCACGCGCCAGGCCTCGTCGTAGATGACCCAGCGCTGGCCTCCGGAGGGGTCGGCGAGCGCGGACTCCATCCAGGCGGAGGAGCAGGTCATGGCTAGGACGAGCGCGGTGTCGTCGCCCGCACCGCCGAGGCGGGACAGGTCGATGGACAGCATCGGCGCACTCGGGTCGAACGCCACGGTGCTCGGCGCGTCGAACATCCCGGCCAGGTCGCCGTGCACGAGCCGGCGCAGCGCGTGGGCGAGGTCCTCGGCGGCATGCCCGAGACGGCCGGACAGTTCGCCGAGCGCGGCATCGAGACGCGCGGGGGAACCGAGGACGTAGGCGACCTCGCCTAGCAGCGGTGTTGTGCCGTTGGCCTCGGCGTAGGCGACGACCTGGTCGAGTGCCACATCAAGGGCGGTGTGCTCCATAGGATGCAACTCGCGCCCCAGGACCGTCTTCGCGAGCGAGCCGAGCAGCAGCAGGCGCCGCTTGCGGATCTCGCCAGTCCAGTCCTCCTCGCTGACGCCGTACGGCCGGGCGGGCGCGTCCAGGGGGTTGAGGCGTCCGGGCAGGCCGGGGCCGAGTGCGATGGTCTGACCGCCCAGCTCCTGGGCGACGACGGTCCACTCGCCCTTCGGGTCGCAGGGCACGTAGATCCGGTATCCGAAGGCGACGGCGCGTACGGCGAGGGACTTGGCCAGGGCGGACTTGCCCATGCCGATGATCCCGGCCAGCAGGATGTTGGGGTTTGTGAAGCCGTCGAGGCGCCCGTACAGGGCGAACGGGTCGTACGTGAAAGCCGCTTCCGCGTGCACGTCACGGCCGATGTAGATCCCCTGAGCGCCGAGGCCGCCCTCCGCAAGAAAGGGGTAGGCCCCGGACGCGGTGGCCGTCGTCATCCGGTGGGCGGGAAGCTTGAGACGGCCGCCGCGGGCGGACGTCGGACCGGGCCGGCCGCTGGCCGGGTAGGTGGCCCGCAGCTCGGGATCGAGACCGGGCGCGGTCGGGCGGGCTTCGGGACGTGCGGCGTGCCGGGCCTGGTCGCGGGCGGCGGCGAACTGGTGACGGGCGGCGCGCGCCGTACGGCGGTCGCTCTTGCGCGGGACGAACAGCGGGCTGGCGCTGGCGCGGGTACGAGAGGCCATGGTGGTGGTGCTCCTGGCGGTCAGTGGCGGGTGAGGCCGGTGAAGGGGTCGCGCAGATCGGCCGGTGTGTGGTCACGGCGGACGCGGGTGGCGGTCGCCAAGTGGCGCTGACACACGGTGAGTTCGGGCGCTCCCTCGGGCAGCCGGGCCCGGCACGCCTCCCGAGTGGGCAGGCGGCCGGAGCCGGGCTGAGGGGAGGCATGGAAGGCGGCGTGGAGGTGCTCGGCTGCCTGCCACAGCCGAATCCGGCACGCCCGCAGATGGTCGCCTTCCGCCCTGGCCACCGGGGTGGTGCGGGCGGTGTGGGCGTCGAGCAGCCCGTAGAGCGCGACGACGTGGGCGTGCAGGGAGTCGAGTTCGGCACGGCCGGCGGCGATGGGGGCGACCGGCATGTTGATCGCCTGGTGGAAGTCGAGCGCGGCGGTGGCGAACGGGACGAAGTCCGGAGCCAGTTCGGGCAGGGGCTCGCTCGGCATGAGGGTGCCCTTCGGTAGAGCGCGAGAGGGTGGTGCAGGTGCGCTACGGGCGGGCGAGGGGCAGGGCGGCGTTGGTGAAGGCCTCGGCCTGCTGCCAGGTCAGGAGGCGCAGGTCGACGAGGGCGGCGACGGCGGCTGTCTCGATCGCCGCGCACACGGCGTTGAGCTGCTCGTCGGTGTCGGCGCTCACGGTGAGCAGACCGGTCAGGGCGACATCGGCGTGCCCGGCGATCAGCTGGCGCTCGCGCTGCTTGATGTCGGCGTACTCGACCGAGTCCTCCTCGGAGTCGACCTGACCCTTCCGCTGCCGCTCGGTGGCGTCCGCAATCACGGTGGCCTTGCGGCGCTGTACGTCCTTGAGCGCAGAGTCCAGGCCCTGGGGCTCGTACGTCAGCGAGAGCGACCGGCGCACGCCGGAGGTGAACAGGAGCTGGTGCAGGAAGCCGGGGGAGGTTTCGATGCGGGGCCAGTTCTCGATCCAGAACGTGGCGTGGTGGGCCGAGTCGGTCTGGATCCGGTCGGCCTTCTCGACCAGGACGACGGGGCCGGCGGCAGCGGGCTCGGCCTGCGCGCGGCCGGAGGAGGACCACTGGTCCAGGGCGGCCGAGGCCTTCGGGTCGTACGCGGTACGGATCACGGCGGCGATCTCGGACGCGTCCAGCCAGCCGCTGGGAGTGAGACCGGCAGTGCGGGCGGCCTGGTCGAAGGTGGAGGTGAGCTGTGCCAGGACCGCGAAGCCGCCGGTGAGCCCGCCGCCGGCCTGGTTGATCAGGCGGCGGGCGGCCTTGAGATCGAGGGCGAGCGCGACGTATGCCTCGTGCGGGGCGGCGGCCGGTCCGGCTGCGGCCAGCAGGTCACGGTAGATGGGTCCGGCGAGGTGGGTCGCCTCGTTGCCGTGCTCGTGCCAGTAGCGGTTGAGGGCGTCGCCTGAGTCCGGCACGGTGCGCTCCAGGACCTGGACCCGGGCGATGTGCCCGGTGCGCGCCAGGGCCGCCAGCGTGCGCCCCCAGCCTGCGACGTTGCTGGACTGGGTGGCCGGGTCGAGCAGGGCGAAGGCACGCGAGGAGACCTTCACGACAGCGGTGAGGGTGCCGTGGTGGGGATCGTGCACCGCGCCGAAACGGCCGCGCGGGGCGGTGACCACGCGCAGGGACGCTGCCGTGCCCGGGAGATGGAGCAGGCCCTCGCGGCGCGGCCGGGTGGACGGCCGTGCCAGCCAGACCAGCTGGCCCCGCAAGCGGCGCAGTGCGTACCGGGCGGAGATGGGTGCCCAGTCGGCGAGGGACCGTCCGCGATGGCGGATGAAGACTGCAGCCAGGATGGCCGCCCACAGTGGTATGAGCTTGAGCGCTCCGGTGACGCCGGAGGTGAGCAGCACCGCGAGCAGTAGCAGCCCGGTGATGGTGACAACGATCAGCTGAGGAGCCGACAGGCCGAGCAGTACGCCGCGCCGCGAGCGGTGCGGGAACTTCACGGTGGCCGGGCCGTCAGGCTGAGAGGTGTCGGAGAGCATGGCGAAGCCGTCCTTGGAACGTGAAGAGCAAGAAAGAAAAGAGGAGGAGGAAACGGGGCAGGCGGCGCCGGAGGCGATCTGCGCCGCCCGCCCCGTCAGCCGAGGGCTACGAGCCCGATCCACCCGGCGGCTGGGGATAGACCCACCGCTGCGGCGTGGCACCGCCCTGTGGAGACGGCCCGCTCACCGGTCCGGTACGCCGGAGTGCCGGCGGATCCAGGTGCGTGACGTGCGGTTGCGCCACCGCCGCGCCTTGCGGCGTCGGTCCCGAGGAGACCGGTGCCGAGTCGGCTGCCGTCTCCTGCCCGGGGCGCTGGATCAGCGGCTGACCGCGGTCACCATCGGTGGGAGGCCGCCGGATCAGTGCCCGGCCCTTGTCGCCGGTGGCGTTCGGGTCCTCGCCGAAGCGGAAGTGGGTCTGCTTCGGCTGGTCGGCCCCGGCCGATCCGCCGGTCGGGTCGATGCCGGAGGCGACACCGCCCGAGCCCTGGCCCGGAATCTTCGACGGGCCCTGCGGAGCACGCATGCCGGTGCCCGCCTGCATCGCGAGCTGGCCCGCGGTCTTCGCCGCACCGGCAGCCACTGCGACCCCGGCGACGCCCGTACGGTGCAGATCGTCCTGGCCGCCGCCGTCGGCCGCCCAGTGCACGAACTTGTACGTGGCGTAGGGGCACAGCATCACCAAGACCATGACGACGATACCTGCCATGGCATCCGACAGGGCGGCGAGCCCGTCGGAGGCGTCGCTCTTGCCCATGGCCGAGACGCCCAGCAGGAACACGATCGTCATCAGCAGCTTGCTGACGATCAACGTTGCGGTGGCCTCGATCCAGCCGCGCCGCCAGCGCCGCGCCACTTCCCAGCCGCCGCCCGCGCCGGCGAATACCGCCAGCGTCACTAGGACCAGGATGCCGACCTTGCGGGCAACCATCACCGCCCAGTACAAGAAGGCGCCGATGGCACACCCCAAGCCGACCATGGCGGGGATAGTCCAGCCCAACGCGTACATCGGGCCGAGGTTGTTGACCTCGATGACGCGGCGGATCGCGTCGTCGACCGAGCTGTTCGCCGCCTTGAACAGTCCGGCGGACAGCGCGTCGACCACGGTCAGTGCGACGGTGGTGCAGGCGATGGCGGCGAACGCGAACAGGACACCCGCCACCGTCCCGGTCACCGCCTGCGCGAGGGCGCGCTCGTCACGGCGCCAGGCCGCGCGCATCAGCTGCAGACAGAACGTGCCGACGGTCAAGATGAGACCGATGGGCAGCAGCAGCTCGTAGTTGCTGCGGAACCACTCGGCGTTGAGATCGACGGCCGTGGTCTTGTCGACGGCCGTCGAGGCGAGGTCTGCGGCGGACTGGGCCAGCTCGCCCATCGACTTGGCGATCCAGGCACCGATGCCATCGGTGATCGCCTCGCCGGTCGAACCGACGACGCCGCCGACGGTGCTGCACACCGTGTCCATCAGGGGAAGGTCACAAGCCCCCATGAGGGCACCTCCTTTCGGGGATTGGGGGCGATCAGGGCGCGACGCTCGGCAGCACGCCGACGAGGGCACATGCCTGGTCGGGGCGGCACTGGACGGCGAGCGTCGTGGAGCGGGACTCGGCTCCGGCCCCGGAGCCCTTCCAGGCGATGGACTGCTTGCCGGTGACCGTGACGGCGTAGACGTACGCCTCGGTGATCGCGCCGGGGTCCTGGGCCAGGGCGGTCTTGAACGCCTGCGGGAAGTGGCCCTCGCCGACCTTCGCGGTCGCGTGCTGGTCGTTGTCGTGCATCCGCGACCACAGCACCGGGGTGGGCACCTGATCGGAGACGGACTCCCAGTCGGCGTACTTCTTCTCGTCGGTCATCCACCGGTTGAGCCCGGCGACATGCTCGGCCCGGGAGAAGGAACGGGTGTCGTACGTCCACAGGACCTTGGTGGCCGCCTTGGCGAAGGCGATCGGATCGCTCGTCCGGGGCGGTGACGCGACGGCCTCACGCTTGCCGTCGGTCGCCTCCGGCGAAGCCGCCTGCGGCGTGGACTTCGGAGTCGGGGAGGGCTTCGCCGAGGCTGGGCTCTCCGCGCGGGTCAGATACGCGAGGAGGCCGGCGACGGCCAGTAGCACGGCGAGGACGAGGCCGCCCATCAGGGCACGTCGCAGGACCGACGCGGGCGCCCCGTACGTGCGCTCCTGAGCGGTGAGGGAACGTTTCTTGGACATCAGTGAACCTGCGTCCCCATCGCCGAGAAGAACGCGACGATGCCGTTGGCCGCGCCGAGCAGCAGCGCGCACCCGGCGGCGATGACCGTGCCCTTCTTCCCGTTCGCCTCAGCCTGGTGGCCGCCGCTGTGATGGCCCCACGCCCAGACGATGGCGGAGATGGCCATGGCGCCGACCACGGCGATGATCCCGAAGAGGTTGATCGAGGAGATGACGTTCTTCAGCACGTTGAGGCCGGGGAGACCGCCCTCCTTCGGCGTGATGCCGGGGTTGTACGCCAGGTACTGGGCGTGCTGCATGAGCTTCACTTGGAACTCCAGTGCGAATGTGGGCGCGCGAGGGCCCGAGAGGGAGGGGATTGAGCGAGGGGAGGGGGAGAAGAAGCCGGTCAGACGACTCGGCGGGCGGCGACGATGTCTGCACGCCAGTCGGCGAGGGTCGAGATCTTGACCACGTCGCCGGTCTTGGGGGCCTGCAGGATCAGCCCCTGGCCGATGAACATCCCGACGTGTTCCGGCACTTCGGCCGGACCGCGGGTGAACAGGAGGTCACCCGGCTTGAGGGCATCGACGCTGACCGCCTTGCCCTCTTTGACCTGCGTATACGTCGTCCGGGAGATCGAGACACCGCCGGCCTTGTACGACGCCTGCATCAGCGAGGAGCAGTCGCACCGGCCCAACGGGTCCTGGCCGTGCGGAGCAGAGCACGTGCCGCCCCACTGATACGGCGTACCGAGCTGACCGAGCCCCCAACGGATCGCCGTACGCACCGACTTGGGCGCACTCGCCGGGATCTGGTACCGGTCGGGGACGGCTCCCGCGGGAATCGGGCCGAACGAGGACCCGTCCTCGCCAGCGCCGCACCCGGCCGTCGAGGCAGCCGCCTGCTCGACGGCACCGCCCGTGTCGCTGTCCTTGCCGGAACTCCCGTTCTGGCCCTGCGACTTGGCGATGGCCTTCTGGAGGGCCGTGGCCAGCGGCTCCCACTTCGCGTACGCATCGGGGAAACCGCTCTTCTGAACCGCCTGCGCGGCCTGGGCGATAGTCATCGAGTGCCAGCCCGAGACCTTGAGCAGGCCCTCGTAGAACTTCGTCGAGGCATGCACCGGATCGCGAACCTGCGCAGCCGTACCCCAGCCCTGGCTGGGACGCTGCTGGAAGAGACCGAGCGAATCCCGATCGCCGTAATCCAGATTCTGGAGCCCCGACTCCTGCAGAGCCGTGGCCAGGGCCACGATCTGCCCCCGCGTCGGCACGTTCATCGCGACACCGGTGGCCTGGATCGTCTTGGCGTTCGGTATCTGCTCCTCGGGATCATCCAGCCCCGAAACGGACACCGACCCCTTGCCGTCGCCCTTGAGGATCGTCTCCACCTGCTTCGCGACCGCCGCGCTGTCCACAGCTTGTGCACCGTCCGCGGAACAGGAGGCCTGGGCACTGCTGGAACCAGCGAGAGCGACAGCGACCGGCGCTATCAACAACGTCGGGCCGAGCGCCACGGCCCCAGCTATGGCAACGACCTTCTTCACGGGCGTGGCCCGAACGCCGGCTGACGGGACAGGGAACTTGGTCCTGGGGATGGGCGCGCCTGGGCATGCTGCATCGGCAGCTCCTTACTCGTAGGCAGCGCGGCACAGGCGTTCTCGTCGAAAAGGCCACCAGCACCGCGCCGGTTATGAATTTGCAATCCCTGAGGGAGGCAGGGAAACCAGGGCCGGGAGCTGCTAACTCCCGGCCGCTGGGCTCCTCACTGGAAAGCGGCAGCCAGCCGCGCTCGTAATCTCACTCGCCACATGGGGAGTCCCCTTCGCCGATTAGGAAGCCAGTCGGTGAGGTGTAAGGCACGCTGCCCTTTGGACGGAACAGCACACATCGACACAGCTCAGCAGGGGCGGAACCAGATCCCGTCCTGCGAACACGGCGAGACTGTAGAGACGAAAACCGGCCGCACCAAACAACCCGTGCCTCGGACGGTTTCAGGTTGCTGAACGCAGAGCCGACTCATTGGGTGCGGCCGGAATTCGGGGTTAACCTCCAGCGCATTGCTCGGCCTGGAAGCTGCTTCCGTAGTTCCGCGGAGCGACCCATGCCGACGTGCGCAGCCCTCCCCGAACGGAGAAATACGCGCACGACCGCCTCCCTGAAAGAGAGAACCGCGCAATGCCGTACACCCTGTACCGAGGCGACGCGCTGACCGCCCTCGCCGGCATCCCCGACAACAGCGTCGACGCCGTGATCACGGACCCGCCCTACAACAGCGGCGGCCGAACGAGCAGCGAGCGCACTGGTCGCTCCGCGCGCGCGAAGTACACCTCGGCCGACGCCGAGCACGACCTCGCCAACTTCCCCGGAGAGAACCGAGACCAGCGCTCGTACGGCTTCTGGCTCACCCTCCTGCTTACCGAGTCCTATCGCGCGACCGTCGAGTCCGGCACCGCGCTCGTCTTCACCGACTGGCGGCAGTTGCCGACGACGACGGACGCGCTCCAGGCCGCCGGGTGGACCTGGCGGGGGATCGCCTCGTGGCACAAGCCGGTCTCCCGGCCGCAGAAGGGCCGGCTCAAGCAGTCGTGCGAGTACATCGTCTGGGGAACCAAGGGACCCGTCGACGCCAACCGCAACCCCGTCTACCTGCCCGGCCTCTACACGGCGAGCCAGCCCCGGAAGGGCCGCGTGCACATTACGCAGAAGCCTGTCGAAGTCATGCAGGAGCTGGTCAAGATCTGCCCGCCAGGTGGAACGGTCCTCGACCCCTTCACCGGCTCAGGAACGACCGGCGTCGCCGCCTTGCGAGAAGGCCGCCAGTTCATAGGCGCCGAACTCTCCGAGCACTACGCCGACATCGCAGAACAGCGCCTTCGCAATGCCCTCACCCAGGAGGACTTCGAGCTGGCAGGACCCGAAGAATGAGACCAGAAGCATGCCAAAACATCACAACTGAATCAAAAATGGGGGTGTTCGGGTCATCGACGTAGCGATGACCCGAACACCCCCAACTCCTGGGATCAGTTTCCCCCGATACTGCGCCGAACAAGGTCGCCGGCCCTCGCCAGATCCTCCTGGGACCGGATCCGCACCTCCAAGTCGCCGGTACCCAGACACCCGATCCCTCGCACGTCACGAGTGAAGCCCCCGCACAGCTCGACCGTGTCCGGATCGACCGTGAGCCGCACCACGAGCGTGTGGCTCCGGGGCTGGAAGCGGACCGTGGCGACATTCTTGATCTTGCGGTAGGCGATGTAGTGGAGCTGGAACTCCTTCTGTACATCGCCATGGCCGCTCAGCATCGCATCGAGGTCGGCATACAGACCCCGCAGCGACTCCGGGGCACTCTCGAAGATTTGCCGCACGGACTTGACCGTTGAACCGCCACCCGCAGGCAGGACGGACGAGGTACTCATGGCACCGGCCTGGAGCCGAGGCGGCGTCGCGGAGCCCGCCATGGAGGCGACAAGCTGCAGTGCCAGGAGCCCTCCCCCGAAGTCGCAGTAGCTCACCAAGTCGATGCGGCGTCCGATCTCCTCCACGGCGTTCACATCGTGCACGGTGAAATCCCCCGCGATGCAGACTAGGCGAGGATTGCTCCAGTCGACCGAGCCAGCCGCCTCGTCGCCCAGCCGCTTCTTCACCAGGCTCTCGAACTCGTGCCGATGATCTCGCAGCCACGCCAGATACGACAGGGCCTGTGTGATGACCGCTTTACCATTCGAACGTTTGTATTCCACGATGACCGGGTTGCTGTTCTCGTCGAGGCCGAGTGAATCGATCCTCCCGCGGTGGCGAGGGCCGGTGGCGTACTCCGAGGCCAGGAACCGGATCCCGAGCATGGCCTCCATGTTCGCCTCAATCAGCGTCTGCAGATGGCGCTCCAGCGCCACTGCCGAGCCGGCGACCTCGACTGACCGGCCATCCATGACGCGGAACAGCTTCAGATCGTTCACCGGTTCCCTCCCCGTTCACCCCAGCACCTTCCATCGAACAATCGCCCCAGGGTCGGGCAGTATTCCGGGCGGGCGGGTGCTTCGTGATGTACTGCAGATCACCGCCGCCCGGTGGATGTCCATGGTGGAGGCCGTCGGCCAACCGCTGAGGCGAGGTCCCGGGCTGGCGATACGAGTGATGGTGAGCCAGGAAGGACCGCGGTGCAACGCATCGGTCTCTACTACCCGTACATCCATTTCCGGGACGAGAAATGGATGAAGATAGCCGCCCTCTACTGGCCTCGCATGGCACGGGTGGTTCCCCGCGGCTTTCCGGTCGTCGACCACGAGACGGCGACCGCTCTCCGCACCGAGCTGGACTTCCTCGTGGACGTCGATCCGCAGGAAGCTGCCCAAGCGGTCGCTCCGCGCTTTCTGCGTGTCCTGAATGATCACGGTACCGAATTGCGCGAGCGCTACCTGGCCGATGCAGCGCGTGGCATGCAGACAAACTCGTCCCACGAACCTCCCCACGTAGGCGGCAGTTCCCCCGTAGTGACGGTGGAGCCGACTTCGCAGACCGATCACCTCACGCTGCCGGTTGATATGCGCCCGCTCGCCGGCCTCTATTGGGACGAGCTCGAGCCCGGACTTCGCAGCGCGCTTTTCGACTCAGGACTCGCCGTCGCAACCACGCGATCCCGGCTCGCCGACCCGCTTTTCCTGCGATGGGTTGCCACCGACCCCACTCTGGCGTGGGTCTACAAGTGCGCGCTCACCGAAGAGTTGGCCCGACGCACGCGCTACGCACCGACTACCGACCAGGTCGCCGCCCACAGCGCAACGGACGGCTGGGACACCGACCGTATCGCTGAGGCCCTTCTGGACCGGCGGACCCCGGCAGTAGACAGCGACTTCGCCCGCCACATCGGGCTCATGGCGCTGAAATTCGTGCTGCCGGCGAGCCTCGACGACGTGCCTGTCGAGAAGATCATCAACCTGCGGCAGCGCTACGAAGCCGAGTTCACGGCCTTCACCAGCGCGGTTTCCGCTGCCGCCTCCGACCTGGAGGTGAACCTTGCTGGCATCGAGGATCCCCAGGCGCTGAGGGAACACCTCAAGGTCGACTTCGAGAGCCGCTTCAAGTCACCTTTGCAAGACCTCCGGAAGGCCATGAACGGGCTGCACCTCAAGACAGCCACCGGCATCATGAACTACAAATTCGAGCTTGGATCCCTCACCACACTGCTCGCGACCGTGGCTGGCCAGGGGCCCGTGACCGCAGCCGGAGTAGCTCTTGGCGCAGCTACGATGCGCCAGGCAACCGCAGAAGCCCGTGATACGCAGCTGCGCAACTCCCCGGTCGGCTACCTGCTCAGGATTGAGCGCAACCTGCAACCCGCGTCACTCGTCCAACGCATCTCCCGGAGCCTCGCCCGGGGTGTCGGTACGGGTGTGTGATCGTGTCCTCGCCAGAGCAGCGGATGCCCTGGCACAGCGGCGGGATCTAATGCGGCACTTGAGGCACTGGTTGATTCAGTCAGCCTCGATCGGAACAAGGGCGGTCAACGACTCCACCGGGACCGGGTACTTGGTCTTCATGAGGTCGGAGTAGGAACGAAGTGCCCTACTGATCTGTACCTTTGTGCGCGGGGCCAGGTGGACGAGAAGCAGGTCGTAGAGCAGCTGGGTGTGGTCCTTACCGCTGGCCATCTTGCCCTGCTGCTTCCCCTCAGGAGTCTCGATCCACATGGATGAGAAGGGCGCTGCTGACATCTTCCAGTCCAGGGCTGACAGGCGCTTCATCAGCTCTTCCCACTCCAGTGTTTCCTGTTCCAGGATGTGTCGTACGGCCCGTGCAACTTGCACCTGGACTGCCGGGCGCATGAACGGGTGGCCGGCTCCATCTCGGCCCTTCGGTGCGCGCACGTCCTTGGGGGCCTGGGCGGTGAGGTAGCGCTGACGTAGGTTCCCGCAGGCATCAAGGAGATCCTGGACACGAGTCGCGAGGATGTCGTAGCTCTGGTCGAGGAGATCGTCCGTAGCCCGTTGCGTCGACTGCTCCGCGGTGCAGGGGAGGTCGAAGCCGATTTCCTTGACGACGTCATAGAGCACGCCGATTGTGCTCCAGGCTGGGCTAGTGGCGGTGATCGAGCGCTGGGCGAGGACCAGTTCGCCATCCTGGCCGACCTTGCTGAACACGAGGACGACCTTGTCCCGGCTCAGGAAGGGGTGATCGTCGAGCAGGCGGCGGGTGAGAATGGCGAAGCTGTCGTCCTCGTCGAGCGCGATGTTCTCCTGCGCGTTGGTGCTCTTGGCGTTGCGGTTGATGTTGGTGAACAACCGCCTAGTGCGTCGACGTCCGTCCGGGGTGTCGAAGTGGGGTACGACGATGACGTTGATGTCTTCGCCGCCCAAGTCGGGGTCCCGCTTGATCGCATCCTTGATCGCCTTGAGCCGGTGCTGACCGTCGAGGGCGAAGAACTGTTGCGTTCCATCGAAGGTGAGGACGCCGAAGTTGCGGTCGAGGCCGGCAAGAACTGCCTGGTTCGCGTCGTCCGTGTCCATCGATACTTCAAGGTAGTTGGGATCCCCGCCCCAGACCGCGATGATGATGGCTCCGAGGAAACGGTTCTCGTTGCTGAGCAGGTAGTCAGTGATCTGCGCTGTGCGAGTTCCGACGCCTCGCTGGATCATGGTGCCGAGGTCCTGATTCCCCCCGAGTTCATGCGCGAAGTTGATCTCGCGCGCCACCTGCGCGTAGCTCATCAAGCAGGAGTAGTAGGTCCAGTTGCCCACCTGGGCCTTGAAGGCGGGGACGAAGGTCTTGGATGCCATGTCTTCCTCGATGTCGGGATGCTGAAGTCAGCTATCGCGCAGAGCCGGTTGGGGGATGCTGCTGAGCCGGCCACGCAGCTTCGGCCGGTTCTGGTTGTTCAGAGGTGGGTTGTACAAGTTGATCAGCCGGGCCTCTAGGTTCTTGATCTTGGCGCGGTCTTCAACTGTGGCGAACCAGAACTCCAGGGGGCGAAGGGCAAGGTAGTGCGTGAGTCGGCCGGCCCGGGTGGTTGGAGGCTCCTCGGTCCAGAGGTGCTCGGGGTTGCCTCGAAGGTGCTTCTTGTAGTCCTTGTACCTGTTTCGGAGCGTGTTGCCACGTTGTCCTGATCCACCTGCCTGGCCTATGTAGAGAACCTGGTGGAAGCTGCTCCGTGAGTCGTCAGCCATCGCGAGCCTGATCGATGGGCGCCAGACGAACATGTAAAGCCCGGCCTCGTCAGGTAGTGCGCTGCCGAGGCTCTCGACCGCGAGGGCTTGTTCCCAGAGAGAGGCATGCTCCTCCAGGTCGTCCTGCAGGACTTTGTGGGCCGGGACATCGAGCATGGGAGCGATGCCGAGTCGGATGTCCAGCGAAGGGCCGGCTTCAGTGCGGTGGCGGATGACGGAGCGCTCGTGGGTGTCTGGTATCGCCATTCCTCAAGGCAGGGGCTTCCCCCTTGTAGGTGGACACCTTCGATCCGGCCCCGCAGGGGACCGGCCAGAAGGAGTCATTTATGGTGATGAGGGTATACTCGCCCGA